>JBQGFI010000225.1:0-1670 GCA_052040065.1 Marmoricola sp. | reverse complement strand
CAGGGAGCCCAGCTCGACGGCGAGCTCGTGGATGTCGGGGATCGTGCCCTCCTCGAACCACTCGGCGACGTGCGGCTCGACCTGCTTGTCGCAGAAGTGTCGGACCGCGTCACGGATGTCGATCTCCTCCGAAGAGAGGAGCCGGTCGAGTCCGGCGGGGTCGGCGGGGTCGAAGGCGGGCGTGGCCGTGTCGGTCATGCGTGCTCCTGGTGGTGGTGGTGGTCGGAGTGGTCGTGGCGGGCGGGAGGGGTGAGCCAGCCGCGGATCTCGCTGCCGTGCTGGTCGAGCTCGGGTGGGGCGGCGGCGGCTGCCGGGACGAAGGCCGAGTAGCGCACCGGGTGCGCGACCTGCGTGGTGCCGTCGGGCAGCTCGACGGTGGGGTCGAGGCCGAGACGGGTCGCGAGGGCGACCGCGCCCGCGATGTCCTCGACCTGCCCGGCCGGCACGTCGGCCTCGGTGAGGAGGCCCTGCCAGGAGGCGGCCGGGCCGCTCGCGAGCCGGGCCTCCAGGGCGGGCACGAGCTCGGCGCGGTGGGCGACCCGCGCGCTGTTGGTGGCGAACCTCGCGTCGTCGGCGAGCTCCGGCACGCCCAGCACCGCGCAGAGCCGGGCGAACTGGCGGTCGTTGCCGCAGGCGACGGCGAGGAGGCCGTCGGCGCACCGGAGGGTCTCGTAGGGCGCGATCGAGGGGTGCTCGTTGCCGCGGCGCTGCGGTGCGTCTCCCGTCGCCAGGTAGGAGCCGGCCTGGTTGGCCAGGCTGCCGAGCAGGCTCTGCAGGAGGTTCACCTCGACGACCTGCCCCCGACCGGTGGTCTCCCGGTGGCGGAGCGCCGCGAGGATCCCGATCACGGCGTCCTTGCCGGTGAGCACGTCGACGAGCGCGACGCCGACCTTCTGGGGGGCACCGGTCGCCTCCCCGGTGATGCTCATCAGGCCGCCGACCGCCTGGACGATGAAGTCGTAGCCGGGGAGCCGGGCGCCGGCGCCGCTCCCGAAGCCGGTGATGGAGCAGTGCACCAGGCGGGGGTTGCGCGCGAGCGTCGCGGCCGCGTCGAGCCCGAACTTGTCGAGCGTGCCCGTGCGGAAGTTCTCGACGAGCACGTCGGCACGGCCGACCAGGTCGTGCGCGACCTCGAGGTCCGCGGGGTCGCGCAGGTCGAGGGCGATGCTGGACTTCGACCGGTTCGCCATCGCGAAGTACGCCGCTCCGCTCGCGGTCCACGGCGGGCCCCACTGGCGCGTGTCGTCACCGGTGCCGGGCTGCTCGACCTTGATCACCGTGGCGCCGAGGTCGGCGAGGGCCATCGTCGCCGACGGCCCGGCCAGCACCCGGCTGAAGTCGGCGACGACGACACCGTCGAGAGGGAGGGGCGTGGTCACCTCGGTAGTATTTTATAAATTCTACGATCCTTCAACCTCTCCCCGTCGATACGATGCGAGGGCCATGCCAGCGACCCGCCCGCGCCCCCCGGCGCGCACCACCGCGCAGCAGCTCGCCCTGCAGCACATCCGGGGCCTCATCGCCGACGGGACGCTCAAGCCGGAGCAGCGAATCCGGCAGGAGCAGCTGGCGGCCGAGCTGGGCACCAGCGTCATCCCCGTCCGCGAGGCGCTGAAGACCCTCGAGGCGGAGGGCCAGGTGACCTACTTCCCCCACCGGGGCTTCCAGGT
>JBQGFI010000224.1:0-3257 GCA_052040065.1 Marmoricola sp. | reverse complement strand
GCCCGGCGCCGCCGGCGGCCTGTACGACGAGATCCGCGCCGCGGCCCCGAACGCCCGGGTGACCGTCGTGGGCTACCCGCGCATCTTCATGGGCGAGGACTGCGACTTCGCCACCTTCTTCTCCCCCGAGGAGCAGGCCCGGCTGAACCAGACCGCCGACCAGGTCAACGCGACCCTCGCCGGCGTCGCGGCCCAGCGCGGCTTCGGCTACGCCGACCCCACCTCCGCCTTCACCGGCCACGCGGTCTGCGACAGCCCGGAGTGGATCAACGGCCTGCGCAGCCGCATCGAGGAGAGCTACCACCCCAACCGCGACGGCCACGCCCAGGGCTACACCCCCCTCGTCTCGGGCGCGCTCGGCGCCGCCGTCACGCCCGACGCGGCGCTGCGGCGTACGGCGTCCGCCCGGGCCGACGAGCTCGCCGCGGAGCAGCGGGCCCACGCCGACCTCGACGCCGGCATCGAGCCGAAGGTCTTCCGGGCCCCCGACCTCGACAGCCCCCGCGTCAAGCGGGCCGCGGCCGCGGCCGGCGTCGACCTCGCCGACCCCGCCAGCATCGCCGCCGCCGACCGCCGGTACGCCGCCGCCCAGGCCCGCGACTGACGAGCGCTCCCCGCCGGACGGCGTCACGTCGTCCTGATCGGGGAGGATCCCGTGCACCAGGTGCGCGCGATCCTCCCCGATCACGCCTGGCCGGCCATCTGGCCCCCGAAAGGCCGCCCACCAGCACCCCGCGACCCGCTCGCTAGGCTCCCGGGCATGAGTGGACTCCGGGTCGACCACGCCGTCACGAGCGGCACCTTCAGCCTCGACGGGGAGACCCACGAGGTCGACAACAACCTCTGGGTGGTCGGCGACGACGACGAGTGCGTGGTGATCGACGCGCCCCACAGCGTCGACGACATCCTCGCCGCGATCGGGGGGCGGACCGTCAAGGCGATCGTGGCCACCCACGCCCACGACGACCACGTGCGGGTCGCGCCGGAGCTGCGCGAGCGGGTGGGGGCGCCGATCCTGCTGCACCCCGACGACAAGCCGGTCTGGGAGCTCACCCACCCCGACTTCCTCTGGGACGTCGACCTCGAGGACGAGCAGACCATCCGCGTCGCGGGCTCGACGCTGAAGGTGCTCCACACGCCCGGGCACGCACCGGGCGCGGTGTGCCTCTACTCCCACGACCTGGGCTGCGTCTTCACCGGCGACACGCTCTTCGAGGGCGGCCCCGGCGCGACCGGCCGCTCCTTCAGCGACGAGGACCTGATCAAGCAGTCGATCCGCGCGCGACTGCTCACCCTGCCCGACGAGACGGTGGTGCACACCGGCCACGGCCCCGACACCACGATCGGCGCCGAGCGCGCGAACGTGTGAGGCGCGCGCTCTTCGCGCTCGCCGTGGGGCTGAGCCTGGTCCTCTTCCTCACCCCCGTCCCCGAGGCCGGGCCGGGCGGCTCCGACAAGGTCGGCCACGTGGCGATCTTCGCCGGGCTGGCGCTGGCGGGCCGCTGGGCCCGCCTGCCGGTTCCTGCCCTCGCCCTCGGCCTGGCGGCGTACGCCATGCTGACGGAGACGCTGCAGGCCACGCTGCCGCTGGGGCGTCACGGCGACCCCGCCGACGCTGCCGCCGACGTGGTCGGCATCGCGCTGGGGCTCGGCGTCGCCGCTGCGGTCAGAGCGCTTCGACCAGGTAGGCGCGCCCCTTCCCGGCGACCCGGGTGAGCACCAGCGTCGCCTGCTCCTCGCCGCGCAGCGCGAGCCGGGGCCGCAGCTGCTCGGGGGTGACGCTCACCCCGCGGGTCTTGATCGCCAGCGCGCCGATGCGGCGCTCGCGGAGCGCCGCGCGCAGCGGCTTCTCGCGGAAGGGCACCTCCTCGAGCACCCGGTAGGTCCGGGCGTACGGCGTCGGCAGCGAGGAGTCGGTGGTGACCCAGGCGATGTGCGGGTCGACCAGGTGGCCGCCGCTCAGGGCCGCCACGGCGCCCACCAGCCCGGCGCGGATCACGGCGCCGTCCGGCTCCAGCAGGTACGCCGCCGGGTCGCCGACCGGCGGGTCGCCCGCGGGCAGGTCGTCGGTGGTCAGGGTGGCCAGGCCGCGCTCGCCGATCACGGTGGCGCGGCGCGGGGTGGTGGCCAGCCGGCCCGACCAGAGCACCGCCTCCTTCACCCCGCCGCGGTCGCTGACCCACTCGGCCTCGACGTCCTCCGGCACCAGGTCGTGCGGCAGGCCGGGGGCGAGCTTGACGCAGGAGTCGCGCTGCAGCAGCCCCTCGACGAAGGGCCACGGGGGCGACCACTCCGCGGCGTCGAAGGAGCGGCCGCGCGCCGTGCGCCGGGCGGGGTCGGCGAAGGCGAGGTCGAAGGGTGAGGTGTCCATCGTCGTGACGTCACCGACCTCCACGGCCCCGCCGAGCCCGAGCGCCTCGAGGTTGGCGTGGGCGACGGCGACGCGCAGCGGGTCGTGGTCGACGCCGGCGACGACCATCCCGGTGCGGGCGAAGGCGACCAGGTCGCCCCCGATGCCGCAGCCGAGGTCGACCACCGACTCGACCATCGCGGCGCGGGCCCGGGCCGCGCGGTGGGCGGCCACGCCGGCGCGGGTGGCCTGCTCGAGGCCCTCGCTGGTGAAGTACATCCGGGCGGCGTCGGCGCCCAGCTTGTCGACCGCGCGCCGCCGCAGGGCGGCCTGGGTCAGCGCGGCCGCGACGTGCTCGGGCGCGGCCTCGCGCCGCAGCCGCTCGTGGGCCGCGAGCGAGCCGGCGTCGTCCAGCTGCTCGGCCGTGTCGAGCAGGCGCTGGCCGGGGGCGCTGAGCAGCCAGCGGAAGGCGTCGGGATCCACCGGGCCATTGTTCACCCGGCGGTGGCCGACCCCGTCTGGCACTCGCTGCGGGGGAGTGCTAGTTTCGGGTTAGCACTCTCCCCGTGAGTGTGCCAACGCTTGTACGGCGTGCGACCCCCGCGACGGCGTGCTCCTGCAGGCGGTGACTTCGTCAGCAATCCATCGAACCCCGTGTGAAAGTGGAGGTCGACATCGTGTCGGTCAACATCAAGCCCCTCGAGGACCGCATCGTGGTCCAGCCGCTGGACGCCGAGCAGACCACCGCCTCCGGCCTGGTCATCCCGGACACCGCCAAGGAGAAGCCCCAGGAGGGCGAGGTCCTGGCGACCGGTCCGGGTCGCATCGACGACAACGGCAACCGCGTGCCGCTCGACGTCAACGTCGGCGACAAGGTCATCTACAGCAAGTACGGCGGCACCGAGGT
>JBQGFI010000223.1:0-13389 GCA_052040065.1 Marmoricola sp. | reverse complement strand
TGGCGGGGATGTCGCGGAAGTTGAGCAGGGTGAAGAGCAGGTCGAGGGCGATGGCGCCGGCCGCGGCGCTGAGCACCCAGCCGCGCCCGCCGCCGAGGACGACGCCGCCGAGGACGACCGCGGTGATGGCGATGAACTCGTAGCCCCGCCCGACCGAGGGGTGCACGCCGGCCTGGCCGACGAGGATGATGCCGGCCAGCGTCGCCGAGAGCGACGACAGCACGAAGGCGCGGGTCTTGACCCACCACACCCGGGCGCCGCTGACCTCCGCGGCCCGGGGGTTGTCGCCGGTGGCGACCAGCGTGACGCCGTAGGGACGCCGCATCAGCCACCAGGCGGCGATCGAGACGGCGACCAGGATCAGCAGGGGATAGGGGAGCAGCTCGATGCCGGGCACGCCCTCGAGGCCCCCGCGGCCGATCTCGCGGAAGGTGTCGGTGGGGTTGCCGGTGGCGGCGCCGCCGGTGAGGTAGAAGACCAGGCCCGAGAGCGCCAGCATCGTGCCGAGCGTGACGATGAAGCTGGGGACGCCGAGCAGGGTCGTGGCGAGGCCGTTGGCCACCCCGACCAGGGCGCCGAGGACCACCATCAGCGCCATCACCGGGAGGATCCGGCTGTCGTCCTGGCCGATCAGGTTGCCGGCCATGACGACCTGGGCGGCGATCACCGAGCCCATCGAGAGGTCGAACTCGCCGGAGACGATCACGAAGTACTGCCCGATGGCGATCAGTGCGATCGGCGTGCTGCGCGCCAGGAAGCGCACCAGCCGGTCGGGCTCGCCGAAGGTGGGGTTGGACGCCACCACGGCGACCAGCAGCACCAGCACGAGCACGAAGACGGCGCCTCCGGGGGTCGCCAGGCCGGAGAGGAAGCGCTGGGCGGCGGAGCCCTCGTGGGCCGGCAGCGGCCGCCGCGAGGGGGTCTGCTGCCCGGGGTGGTCGAGCATCGTCACGACGCCTCCTGGGTGGCGAAGCGGGCGGGCCGGCGGGGGATGGCGCGCCGGGCGTAGACGGCGACGGCGACGACGATGACCAGGCCGCGCACGACGTCCTGGAGGAAGGCGTTGAGCCCCAGCACGCTCATCAGGTTGTCGAGCACCGCGAAGATCGCGACGCCGCCGATGGTGCCGACGATCGAGCCACGACCCCCGGCCAGCAGCGTGCCGCCGAGCACCACGGCGGCGATCGACATCAGGTCGTAGCCGCCCTGGCTGCCGATGGTGGGGCTGCCCACGCTGGTGCGGGAGAGGAGCAGCAGCCCCGCCACGCCCGCCATCACCGAGCACAGGACGTGGGCCGCGACCACGGGCACGGCGGTGCGGACGCCGCTCATGCGGGCGATCTCGCGGCCACCGCCCACGGCGTAGAGCTGGTGGCCCAGCCGGGTGCGGCGCAGCATCAGCACGCCGAGCGCCGCGCAGGTGAGCATGACCAGCGTCGAGACCGGCACCGGCCCCAGCAGCAGGATCCCCCAGAGCTGGAACTCGTACGGCGCCTTGCCGGCGTTGCCCTGGTAGTTGGAGGCGAGGTAGCCGGAGATGATCAGGCCGACGCCGAGGGTGGCGATGAAGCCGTGCACCCGCAGCCCGGTGACGATCAGGCCGTTGGCCAGGCCGACCAGGGCACTGACCGCGAGGGCCGCGAGCACGCCGGGCACGATCATCCCCGTCTGGCCCGCCATCACCACGCCGCCGACGAGGCTGGCCAGGCTGATCACGTAGGGCACGGAGAGGTCGAGGCTGCCCGCGAGGATGACGAAGGTCTGGCCGATGGCGACGAAGCCGAGGGTGCTGGTGAGCGTCAGCACGCCGACGATGTTGCCGGTGCGGAAGAAGTTCTGGCCGTCGAGCGCGGAGAGCACCACGCTGACGAGCACCACGGCGACCAGGGCGGCGTACACCAGCTGGACGGAGTCGGCGCGGCCGAGCATCGCCAGCGGGCCGCGGCGGCGTCCGCGCAGCGCGGCCGGGGGTGCCGGCGGGGTGGGCGGGGCGGCGAGGTCGCTCATGCCGCTCCCTCCGTGGTGGCGCCGGTGGCGAGCCCGAGGATCGTGACCTCGTCGCTGCCGGCGGGGAGCTCGCCGGCGACGCGGCCGTCGCGCATCACCAGGATCCGGTCGGACATGCCGATCACCTCCGGCAGCTCGCTGGAGACCATGAGGATCGCGATGCCCGCGGCGGCGAGCTCGCGCATCAGCTGGTAGATGCCGCTCTTCGCGCCGACGTCGATGCCGCGGGTGGGCTCGTCGAGCAGCACGACGCGCGGCTCGGTGCCGAGCCAGCGGGCGAGGACGACCTTCTGCTGGTTGCCGCCGGAGAGGAACTGCACCTCCTGGTCGCCGCTGCGCGCCGCGACCTCCAGCGAGGAGAGCAGGGTGGGCAGGGCGCGTCGCGCCGACGGCGTACGTCGGGGGAAGGTCGCGCGCACCACGCTGAGCGCGTTGTCGGTGATGCTCTGGTTGAGCGTGAGCCCGGTGGCCTTGCGGTCCTCGGTCACGAAGGCCAGACCCCGCCGGCAGGCGGCCCGGGCGGTGCGCAGCGTGACCGTCTCGCCGTCGAGCTGCATCGTGCCGCGGGTGAAGGGGCGCACGCCGAAGACGCCCTCGAGCAGCTCGGTGCGCCCGGAGCCCTGCAGCCCGGCCAGGCCGACGATCTCGCCGGCGCGCAGCTCGAGGTCGACGCCGTCGACGTAGCCGTTGCCGCTGCCCTCCAGGCGCAGGCGCACCTCGCCGCGGGTGGTGCCGGGCACGGGGTCGGGGAAGAAGGAGGACATCGTGCGGCCGACCATCAGCCGCACCAGCGTGGCCTCGTCGAGCTCGGTGGCCGGCCGGCTGTCGACCAGCACGCCGTCCTTGAGCACGGTGATGGTGTCGCAGAGGTCGAAGATCTCCTTGAGCCGGTGCGAGACGTAGAGGATCGCGACACCGCGCTCGGTGAGCCGGCGGATGATGCCGTAGAGCAGGGCGACCTCGTGGTCCGCGAGCGCCGCCGTCGGCTCGTCCATGGAGATGATGCGGGCGTCGTGGCTGACGGCCTTGACGATCTCGACGACCTGCTGCTCGGCGACCGAGAGCGTGCGCACCTGGGCGTCGGCGCTCAGGCCGCTGACCCCCAGGCCGTCGAGCAGCTCCTGGGTGTCGCGGCGCATCCGGGCCGTGTCGACGAGGAGGCCGCGCCGCGGCTCGCGACCGAGGTAGACGTTCTCGGCCACGGTGCGGTCGGGCAGCAGGTTGAACTCCTGGAAGACCGTGGCGACGCCGGCGGCCTGTGCCTGCAGCGGGTGGCCGAAGGAGACCGCGGCACCGTCTAGCTGGAGCTCGCCGGCGTCGGCGACGTGCACCCCCGCGACGATCTTCATCAGCGTCGACTTGCCGGCGCCGTTCTCGCCCACCAGTCCGTGCACCCGCCCGGGGTGCAGCTCGAGGTCGACGTCGGAGAGCACCGTGTTGCCGAGGAACGACTTGGTCAGCCCGCGGGCCCGCAGCACGGGAGCGCCACGGTCGTCCGGGGCGTGGTCGAGGTTCTGCTCGAGGGACACGGCGGCACTGTGACACGCGCCACGTACTTTTGTCGAGCACTGAGCAAAAGCAGCGCGTCGCGTGTCAAAAGGGGCGGTGCGTGGTTGGATGAGCGCCGTGCAGGCCAGCGACGTCTTCGAGCTGCTGCGCGACGGGCGTCCCTGGACCCGGGCCCAGCTCGCGCAGACCACCGGGCTCGCCCGCTCCACGGTGGCGGCGCGGATCGACGAGCTGCTGCGCCTCGGGCTGGTCGCGCCGTCCGGCGGCATCTCCACCGGGGGCCGGCCGCCGTCGCTCTTCGCGATGAACCCCCGCGCCGGCGTCGTCGCCGGGGTCGACGTGGGCGCCACCCACGTGGCGCTGGTGCTGGCCGACCTGTGCGGTGAGGTGCTCGCCTCCGAGGAGACTGCGCTCGACGTGGCCGAGGGCCCAGACGCGGTGCTCGGCTGGGTGTGCGACGCGATCGACCGGCTGCTGCGCTCGCTGCCGCTGCCCGTGCCCGCCCTCACGGCCGTCGGCATCGGCCTGCCCGGTCCGGTGGAGCACTCCACCGGCCGCCCGACCAACCCGCCGATCATGCCCGGCTGGGACCGCGTCGACGTGCCGGGCCTGGTGCAGCGACGTCACCCGGTGCCGGTGCTCATCGACAACGACGTCAACATCATGGCGCTCGGCGAGCAGCAGGCGGCGTACCCCACCACCGAGGACCTCGTCTTCGTCAAGGTCGCGACCGGCATCGGCGCCGGCATCATCTCCGGCGGCGCGCTGCAGCGCGGGGCCCAGGGCACGGCGGGCGACCTCGGGCACGTGCGCGTCGCCGGCCACGAGGAGGTGCTGTGCCGCTGCGGCAACGTCGCGTGCCTGGAGGCGGTGGCGGCCGGGCCCGCGCTCGCGGCCTCGCTGCGCGCCAGCGGCATCGAGGCCACCGACACCCAGGACGTCGTCGACCTCGCCCGCGCGGGCGACCTCACCGCGGTGCAGGTGGTCCGGCAGGCCGGCCGCGACCTCGGCGAGGTGCTCGCCACGCTGGTCAACCTGGTCAACCCGTCGGTGCTCGTGATCGGGGGCCGGCTCGCGGCCGCCGGCGAGCACCTGCTCGCCGGCATCCGCGAGGTCGTCTACCAGCGCTCGCTGCCGCTCGCGACCGAGCACCTGCTCGTCGTGCCCACCCGCGTCGGCCGCTCCGCGGCGGTCCGCGGCGCCGTCGCCATGGCCGTCACCCACGTGCTCAGCCCCGAGCAGATCGAGCTCGGCGTGCGCGCGCTGGCCGAGGGCTGAGGGGCCCGCACGGTGCCGGCAAAGTCACCGGCCGGCCGGTGAAACCACCACTGGCGCGACCGAATATCGGCGCGCCAGTGGCAGCTTCGGCGTGCCAGTGGTCGGTTCGTCCCGTCGTACGCCGTGGGGTGGCGGCGACCTACAGCGTGCCGATCGCCTCGCGCACGGGGGCGTCGCCGCCGACGACGTCGAAGGTCTTGCCGATCGTCGAGTCGGTCACCAGGACCTCGGCCAGCACGTGCGCGACGTCGCCCCGGGTGACCGAGCCGTAGTCGAGCGTCCCGGCCTGGACCCGCCCGGTCGGCACGTCGTCGGTCAGCTTGCCGGGCCGGACGATGGTCCAGTCGAGGTCCTGGGCCCGCACGTGGTCGTCGGCCTCCAGCTTGGCGCGCAGGTAGACCTGGAAGACGTCGTCGGAGTCGGGGTCGGCACTCTCGGTGCCCATGGACGAGACCATCACGTAGCGGCGCACGCCGGCGCGCACGGCGGCGTCGGCGAGGAGCACCGCGCCGCCCTTGTCGACCGTCTCCTTGCGCGCGGCGTTGCCGTCGGCGCCCCCGCCGGCGGCGAAGACGACCGCGTCGGCCCCCTCGACGGCCTCGACCATCGCGTCGAGGGTGGTGTCCTCGAGGTCGAGCAGGTGCCAGCCGATGCCGTCGGCCTCGAGGTCCGGCACGTGGTCGGTCGAGCGGATCACGCCGACCACCTCGTGGCCGTCCTCGACGACGAGCCGGCCGAGCTGGCGGGCGATCTGGCCGTGGCCTCCGACGATGACGATGCGCACGTGGTCCTCCTGGGGTGGGCTGGTGGGGCGTCCGGCGAGTACCCGCTCGCGGCCGGGCGTACGCCCCGGCGCCCCGTGGGTACCTCGTCCGGGTGACGGAGGCGACCGAGAGCGCGGAGGCGACAGCACCCGCCCACGACGACCGCTGGCGTGCCCTGGCCGTGTGCCTCGTCGCGGGCGGCATGTGCCTGCTCGACGTCAGCATCGTCAACGTGGCGCTGCCGTCGATCGCGACGAGCCTCGACGCCGACGACAGCCAGCTGCAGTGGATCGTCGCGGGCTACACCCTGGCCTTCGGCATGACCCTCGTGCCCGCCGGCCGGCTCGGCGACGCACGCTCGCGTCGCACCGTCTTCCTGTGGGGCGTGGGGCTCTTCACCCTGGCCAGCGCCGCGTGCGGGGCGAGCCCGGACGCGACCTTCCTGGCGGTCGCACGGGTCGTGCAGGGCGTCGGGGGAGGACTGATCACCCCGCAGGTGTCGGGCTTCATCCAGAACCTCTTCCGCGGCTCCGAGCGGGGGCGCGCCTTCGGGCTCTTCGGCGCCAGCATCGGCATCTCCACCGCGATCGGCCCGCTGCTGGGTGGCCTCCTGGTCCAGCTCGGCGGCCCGGACCTGGGCTGGCGCCTGGTCTTCTACGTCAACCTCCCCGTGGGGCTGACCCTGGTGGTGCTGGCGCTGCGCTGGCTGCCCGCCGTCCGGGAGGGACGACGCCAGTCGCTGGACCCGGTGGGGGTGCTGCTCTTCGGCGCGGCCGTGCTGCTGGTGCTGCTGCCGGTGGTCGAGGGGGAGCAGGGGGCACCGCTGTCGGCGCGACCCTGGTGGCTGCTCGGGGTGGCCGCCGGGCTGCTGGTGACCTTCTGGCTCTGGGAGCGACGGTGGACGGCGCAGGGGCGCGAGACGCTGGTCGACCTGCACCTGGCGCGGGTGCCGTCGTACGTCTTCGGCGTGGCGCTGGGCTCGGCGTACTTCGCCGGCTTCACCGCCATCTTCCTCACCCTCACGCTCTACCTGCAGCAGGGTCTGGGCTACAGCCCGCTGCAAGCGGGCCTGACGCAGCTGCCCTTCGCGCTGGGGTCGGCGGTCTCGTCGTTCACCGGGGGGCGTCTGGTCGCCCGGCTGGGGCGCGTGCTGGTGCTCGGGGGGCTGGTCACGGTGGCGCTGGCCCTGCTGGCGGTCGACCTGGTCGCGCCCCACCTGGAGACGCGCGTGGGCCTGTGGCTGGCCCCGCTCCTGCTGCTCGCCGGGCTCGGCGGCGGCTTCGTGATCTCACCCAACGTGACGCTCGCCCTCGACGAGGTCGCGCCCGAGCGCGCCGGCGCCGGGGGTGGCCTGCTGCAGACGGCCCAGCGGGTGGGCTCGGCGCTCGGGGTCGCGGTCGTGCTGGCGCAGTTCTTCGACGTGCTGGCGCGCACCGGCGACCACGCCGAGGCCTTCTCGCGCTCGCTGCGCACGGTGGTCGGGCTGGTCGCGCTGGCCGCCGTGCTGGCGGTCCTCGACCTGGTGCGCCGCGTGCGCGCCGACCGGCGCCGGGCGACGACGTCGTCGGCTCGCTGACCTCCACGGCCCGCGATCTCCTACCCTGTGCGCCATGCCCCCTGGTCGTCGTGTCGGCGTCGTCACCGACTCCACCGCGTCCCTGGCCGTCGAGACGGCGGCCGCGCACGGCATCGAGGTGGTGCCGCTCGAGGTCGTCGTGGGTGACGACACCTTCCTGGAAGGCGCCGGGGAGCTGACCTCGGCGGCGCTGGCGACGGCCCTGCGGGAGCGCCGCAAGGTGTCGACCTCCCAGCCCGGTCCCGGCGCCTTCGCGGCGGCGTACGACCGGCTCGCCGGTGCGGGCTGCACCGAGGTCGTCTCGGTGCACCTCTCGGCCGAGCTCAGCGGCACCTACGACTCCGCGGTGCTCGCCGCCTCCGAGGTCGCCGTGCCGGTCACCGTGGTCGACTCGCGCCAGGTGGGCATGGGCGTCGGCTTCGCGGTGCTCGCCGCCGCCGAGGTCGCCGCCGCCGGCGGGGACGCGGAGGCCGTCGCCGACGCCGCCCGACGCTGCGCCGCCGGCACCACCTCGCTCTTCTACGTCGACACCCTCGAGCACCTGCGCCGGGGTGGTCGGGTCGGCGCGGCCGCGGCGCTGCTCGGGTCCGCCCTCGCCGTCAAGCCGCTGCTGCGGCTCGACGACGGTGCGGTGGTGCCGTGCGAGAAGGTGCGCACGACGGCGAAGGCGCTGCAGCGGCTCGGCCAGCTGGCCGTCGAGGCGGCCGACCACCGGCCGGTCGACGTCGCGGTGGCGCACCTGGAGAGTCCCGAGCGGGCGGCCGACCTGGCGGCGATGATCGGCGACTGGCTCGACGACGAGCTCGGGGAGCGCGACGTCGCGATCGTCGAGATCGGCGCGGTGCTCGGAGCCCACGTGGGTCCGGGCATGGTCGGCGTGGCGGTCGCTCCCCGCCTCTGAGGCCGTCCACAGGGGCACCCGGGCCCCGGGTTGTCCACAGATCTCGGGCGCCGGTTCCGGCACGGTGCCGGGCTTCCTAGCGTCGCGGGATGCGCAAGGTGCCCCAGGAGGAGGTCGCTGCCGCGGCGCGGCGCCGTCTCGAGCAGCTCGTCCGCGAGCTCGACCAGGCGGGCGTCACCCGGCTCGAGGAGCCGCGCCCAGCGGTCGGGTCCCCCGTCGATCCGCCCCCGCCCGAGCTTTCCGAGCCCGAGCTTCCCGACCCCGGTCTGGCGGAGCCGGCGGTGGTCGCGCCGGCCGGGCGCCACGCCGCGCCGCGCCGCCCGAGCACCGGCGCGGGTGTGAGCGCGGGTACGGGCGGCGGGCTGCGCGCGCTGCTGCCCGACACGCTGCGCGGTCCGGTGTCGCTCGACCGCGGGGCCTTCGTGGTGGTCGCGGTGCTCGCCGTGCTGGCGGTGGGCGCGGCGGCGGTGGCCGTGGGCCGGCAGTCCGGGCCCAGCGTCCCGGTCGCGGCCGAGCCCGCGGCGTCGTCCGCCGCACCGCTGGCGTCGCTGGCGACGCCGACCGCCGGTAGCTCGTCCGCCGCGACGGGCGCGTCACCTCCTGCGACCTCGCCGGCGGCGGGAGGCACGGTGGTGGTCCACGTCTCGGGCGACGTGCGCCGCCCGGGCGTGGTCGAGCTCGACAGCGGTGCTCGCGTCGCCGACGCGGTCCGCGAGGCCGGTGGGGCGCGCAAGGGCGTGTCCCTCGACGGGGTCAACCTGGCGCGGGTGCTGGTCGACGGCGAGCAGGTCCAGGTGGGCGAGGGGGCGCCGGCGGCGGCTGGACCGGCCGCTGCGGCGGTCGGTACGGCGGCGCCGGTGACGGGCGCCCTCGTCAGCCTCAACGGCGCCACGCTCGACCAGCTCGACACCCTCCCGGGCGTGGGGCCGGTCACGGCGCAGAAGATCCTCGACTGGCGCACCGCCCACGGTGCCTTCAGCGCCGTCGACGAGCTGCTCGAGGTCGACGGCATCGGTGAGAAGACGCTGGCCGAGATCGCGCCGCACGTGACGCTGTGAGCCCGCGGGGAGCCGCGCTCGACCTCCCCGAGGGCGGGCTCGACCTGCGACTCCCGGTGCTCGCCCTCCTCGCCTGGGCCGCCGCGCTCGTCACCCTGCTGCTGCCGCGCTGGGTGCCGCTGCTCGTGCTCGCGCTGGCGGCAGTGCTGGTGGTGTGGCGGTCGCGTCGGACCGGGGCCCGACGGGGCGGGCGGGTCACCGCGTGGGGCTGGTGGGTGCTGACGGCGGGCGTGGTGCTGGTCGCGATGCTCCGTCTCGACGCGGTGCGGCACAGCCCGGTCGCCGACCTCGCGGGCGAGCGTGCCGCGGTGCAGGTGACGCTCGTGACGTCGAGCGACCCGGTCCTGCGCGACGGGCGCTTCGGGCCCGTCGTGCTGCTGCGGGCGACGGTCGAGGAGGTCACCGGCCGGGGCGAGCGACACCGGCACCGGGCGCCGGTGCTGCTGCTGGCGGGGGAGGCGTGGTCGGAGGTGGAGCTCGGGAGCACCGTCCGCACGGCCGGCAGGCTCGCTCCGGCGCGCGGTGACGACCTCGCCGCGGTGCTCCACCCCCGCGGCCCGCCGGTCGTCACGCAGGGCGCCGGTGCCTGGTGGCGGGGCGCGGAGGCGGTGCGGGGCGGCGTGCGCGAGGCCGTCGCCGAGCGCCCCGTCGCGCCACGCACGCTGGTGCCCGCGCTCGTCGCCGGTGACGACGGCCGCATGCCGCGCCAGGTGGTCGACGACTTCCAGGTCGCCGGCCTCACGCACCTGCTCGCGGTCTCGGGCACCAACCTCACCCTGGTGGTCGGCGCACTGCTGATCCTGGCGCGCTGGGCCGGGGTCCGGGCGCGCGGACTGCTGGTCGTGGGGCTGCTCGGGGTGGTCGGCTTCGTGCTGCTGGCGCGCACCGAGCCCAGCGTCGTCCGAGCCGCGGCGATGGGCACGGTGGGGCTGCTCGCGATGGGGCAGCACGGACGCCGGCACGGCACCCGCGCGCTGGCGGCCGCCGTCGTGGCGCTGCTGCTGTGGGACCCGTGGTGGGCGCTCTCGGTGGGCTTCGCGCTCTCGGTGCTGGCGACGGCGGGCATCTTGTGGCTCGCCCCCGGCTGGCGTGACCGGATGTGCCGCTGGTTGCCCCGCTGGGTGGCTGAGGCCGTCTCGGTGCCGCTCGCGGCCCAGGTGGCCTGCACGCCGGTCGTCGCCACCCTGTCGGGCCAGGTGAGCCTGGTGGCGGTGGTGGCCAACCTGCTCGCGGCCCCGGCCGTCGGCCCGGCCACGGTGCTCGGGCTCGCCGGGGGTCTGCTCGCGCTCGTGTGGTCACCGCTCGGCGCCCTGGTCGCCCGCCCCGCGAGCTGGTGTGCGGGCTGGATCGTCGTGGTCGCCGAGCACGCGGCCGCGCTCCCGACGGCCGCGGTCCCGTGGCCGGGCGGCGTCGTGGGCATCACGGTGCTCGCGGCGCTCAGCGTCGCGGTCGCCCTCGGGCTCGCGCCGGTGCTCGCCCGCCGCAGGCTCAGCCTGGCGCTCGCGACGCTGCTGGTCGTCGTGCTCCTCGCCCCGGCACCGCGGGCACCCGGCTGGCTCTCGCCCGGCTGGCCCCCGGACGGATGGGTGATGGTCGCCTGCGACGTGGGTCAGGGCGACGGGCTGGTGCTGCGCACCCGCGACCACGAGGCCGTGGTGGTCGACGCCGGCCCCGACGCCGACGCGATCGACCGCTGCCTCGACCGGCTGCAGGTGCAGCGGGTCCCGCTGGTGGTGCTCACCCACTTCCACGCCGACCACGTGGCGGGCCTGGAGGGGGTGCTGCGCGGGCGCGAGGTCGCCGCCGTCGAGACCACCGGGCTGGCCGAGCCGCCCGGGGGTGCGGAGCTGGTGGCGCGTGTCGCGGCGGCAGCGGGCGTGCCCGTGCGCGAGGCGGCGTACGGCGAGTCGCGCGGGCTGGGGCAGCTGCGCTGGCAGGTGGTCTCTCCGTCGGCGAGCGCCCCGGCGGAGGGCGCCAACGACGCGAGTGTCGTCCTGCTCGCCGAGAGCCGCGGCGTGCGCATGCTGCTGCTCGGCGACCAGGAGCAGGCCTCGCAGCAGCGGCTGCTGCGCGAGCTCGGCGACGTGCCGGTCGACGTGCTCAAGGTGGCGCACCACGGCAGCGCCGACCACGAGCCCGGGCTGCTGCGGGCGACCTCGCCCGAGCTGGCGGTGATCTCGGTGGGGGCCGACAACGACTACGGCCACCCCGCGCCGTCGCTGCTCGCGGGCCTGCGCGGCGTCGGGGCGGAGGTCGCGCGCACCGACCAGGTCGGCGACGTGGCGGTCGTGGCGACCGGGACGGGGGTGGAGCTGGCGAGCCGGCGCTGACAGGCTCGGGCCATGGGTGAGCACGACTTCCGTCAGGTCGACGTCTTCGGCTCGGAGCCGCTGCGGGGCAACCCGGTCGCGGTGGTGCACGACGCCGCCGGCCTGGCCGACGATGACCTGCAGCGCTTCGCGCGCTGGACCAACCTGTCCGAGACCACCTTCCTGCTGCCGCCGACCGACCCGGCTGCCGACTACCGGGTGCGGATCTTCACCCCGGCCGAGGAGCTGCCCTTCGCCGGCCACCCCACCCTGGGCACGGCGCACGCGTGGCTCGAGGCGGGCGGCACACCACGGCGCGACGACGTCGTCGTGCAGGAGTGCGGCGTCGGCCTGGTCGAGGTACGGCGAGCTCGCGCGCTCCCCGCGCCCGCAGGACACGACACGTCCGGGAGCACCGCGCACGGCGCGATGCTGGCGTTCGCCGCTCCCGGCTTCCTGCGCCACGGCATGCCCGACGAGTCGACGCTGGTGCAGGCGCTCCGGGCGGTGCACCTGCGCTCGACGGACGTGCTCGGCGCCTCGTGGATCGACAACGGCCCCGGGTGGCTGGGGCTCCGCCTCCGCGACGCGGAGACGGTGCTGGCGATCGAGCCGGACTACGTCGCCATGCGCGGCCTCGAGCTCGGTGTGCTCGGCGCCCACGCCGACCCCGCGGCGGTGGGGGCCGACGTCGAGGTGCGCGCGTTCTGCCCCGGCCTGCTCGACGCGGAGGACCCGGTGACCGGCAGTCTCAACGCCGGCTTCGCGGTGTGGCTGCAGCGCGAGGGCGTGCTCCCGGCGTCGTACGTCGCCCGGCAGGGCACCGCGATGGGCCGCGACGGCCGCGTCCACATCGACCGCGACGAGGAGACCGGCACGACGTGGGTCGGCGGCACCACGCGCACGGTGCTGCAGGGCACCGCCGACCTCTAGGGACGCCGAGCCGCCGGGGTGGAGGCACGAGCGCTGTCGGTCGCCCGTGAGAGGCTGCCGCCATGGCGCAGCGTCGTGGCTCCGAGACCGGTGGCGCGGTGCCGCGCGAGGTGCTCGGCCGGGTCGTGCTCGTGACCGGGCCCGAGGAGTTCCTCGCCGAGCGGGCCGTGCAGCAGGTGCGCGACCTGGTGCGTCAGGCCGACGCCGAGGCCGAGGTCTCCGAGACCGTCGCCTCCGACCTCTCGATGGCCTCGCTCGGCGACCTCGCCGCGCCCTCGCTCTTCTCCACCACCCGCTGCGTCACGGTGCGGCGCCTCGAGGACCTGCCCGACGACGCGGGCCCGGGGCTGCTCGACTACGCCGGGGCGCCTGCCGACGACGTGGCGCTCGTCCTGGTGCACAGCGGGGGGCAGAAGGGCAGCGGCCTGCTGACCAAGCTGCGCAAGGCCGAGGCCGTCGTCGAGGTCAAGACGGCCGCCCCGACCCCGCGGGAGCTGCCGGGCTTCGTCGTCGCGGAGCTTCGCGGCCACGGCAGCCGGATCGAGCCCGAGGCCGCCGACTTCCTGGTGCTGGCCGTCGGTCACGACCTGCGCTCGCTGTCGGCGGCGGCGCACCAGCTCGCCAGCGACTTCGAGGGTCGTGCCGTGACCACCGAGATGGTCAAGCAGTACTTCGGCGGGCGCGCGGAGGCCAAGTCGTTCGTCGTCGCCGACCACGCGCTCTTCGGTCGCACCACCCCCGCGCTGGAGGAGCTGCGCTGGGCGCTCGACGGCGGCACCGCCCCGGTGCTGGTCAGCAGCGCGCTGGCGGCGGGGCTGCGGGGGCTGGCGAAGCTGATGTCAGCGCCGCGGGGCCAGTCCGAGGGCGACCTGGCGCGGGCGGTCGGCGTACCGCCGTGGAAGGTCAAGACCCTGCGCAGCCAGGCCCGCGGTTGGGACCCGGAGTCGGTCGGTCGCGCGATCCGGGTCGTCGCCCGGGCCGACGCCGACATCAAGGGCCAGGCGAGCGACCCGGCCTACGCGCTGGAGCGTGCGGTGATCACCGTCAGCACGGC
>JBQGFI010000222.1:0-21574 GCA_052040065.1 Marmoricola sp. | reverse complement strand
CGTGAGGACCGGCGAGACCACCGACCGCCGCAGGGACGCCTGAGCGATGACTCCTCCGCGCCGTGCCGGTCTGCCATCGTCGAGGGCCCGACCCACCAGGAGGCTGACGCCGTGCGACGACTGACCTACGCGATGAACGTGAGCCTGGACGGCTACACCGCCGCACCCGGCGACGACCTCGGCTGGAGCGTGCCGAGCGACGAGCTCTTCCAGTGGTGGTCCGACCGGGTGGCCGCGACGGACCTGGCCCTCTACGGACGCCGGCTGTGGGAGGCGATGAGCTCGCACTGGCCGACCGCCGACCAGCAGCCCGGCGTCACCCCGGCCCACGCCGAGTACGCCCGGCGCTGGCGGGCGATGCCGAAGGCGGTGTTCTCCTCGACGCTCAGCGAGGTCGACGGCAACGCCCACCTGGTCAGCGGCGACGCCGTCGCCGAGATCGCCCGGCTCAAGGCCGAGGACGGCGGCCCGATGGACCTCAGCGGCGCGACGCTCGCCGCGGCGGTCGTGCGCGCCGGGCTCGTCGACGAGTACGTGCTGGCCACCGCGCCGGTCATCGTCGGCGGCGGCACGCCGTTCCTCCCGGCCCTGGACAGCTGGGTCGACCTGCGCCTGGTGGAGACGCGGACGTTCCCCGAGGGCATCGTGCTCAGCAGGTACGAGAAGAGGCGCTGAGCCGTCCCTGGATTGAACCGATAAGCGACATTATGTCAACTACTCCGGATCTGGCGTGGGCACGGTCCCCCTCGTCTCCCGCCGTCGCTGCCACGATCTCGGTACCGTCGGCGCGTGACGGCGCAGACGTACTCGTGGGAGCGCGACGACGAGAGCCGCGGGCACAGCGTCGCCCGGGTCGAGGAACACGCAGCAGGCTGGACGGTGCACGGCACCGAGGTGCTCGTCGGCGACGAGACGCTCGCGTGCAC
The DNA here is from genome assembly GCA_052040065.1 of Marmoricola sp. Lineage (GTDB taxonomy): Bacteria > Actinomycetota > Actinomycetes > Propionibacteriales > Nocardioidaceae > Marmoricola. The sequence goes on along the minus strand of JBQGFI010000222.1, from coordinate 20,648 downwards.
CTTCCGCGTGCGGCTCGACCCGGACTGGCGCACGCGCGAGGTGGAGGTGACGGCCGTCGACGCCCGCGGCGAGCGGCGCCTCGCGCTGACGGCCGCCGACGGGCGCTGGGAGGTCGACGGCGTCCACGACCCGGGGCTCGACGGCTGCGTCGACGTCGACGTCGCGGCCACACCGCTCACCAACACCTTCCCGATCCGGCGGTTGGCCTCGCTGGCGACCGGTGAGTCGCGGACCTCACCCGTGGCCTGGGTCGAGGTCCCGTCGCTGCAGGTCCGCCCGGTCGCCCAGACCTACCGGCGGCTCCCGCCCACCCCCGACGGCCGAGCGCAGTGGGAGTACGGCGACCCCGACCACGGCACGTTCCGGCTCACCGTCGACGAGGACGGGGTCGTCGTCGACTACGAGGGCTTCGCACGCCGGATCGGGTGAACGACGCGGCATGCTCCCGGTCGGCTCGGGCCGTGCGGCATGCTCCCGCCATGGAGCCGACCGTCCCCGCCAGGATGCCCGAGAAGATGACGCGCGACCGCGCCGCGCTCGACGCCCTGCTCGCCTCGACCGTGCTGGCCCACGTCGCCCTGGTCGCCGACGACGGGACTCCAGCCGTGGTCCCGACCGCCGCCGTCGCCTGGGACGACCGGCTGCTCGTCCACGGCTCCACGGGCTCGCGCTGGATGCGACGCGTGGCCGAGGGCGTGCCCGTGGCGGTGTCGGTGGCGGCGATCGACGGCGTGGTGGTGGCGCGCTCGGCCTTCGAGTCCTCGCTCGTCTACCGCAGCGCCGTGCTGCACGGTCGCTTCGAACGGCTCGAGGGCGAGGAGAAGGAGGCGGCCCTCGACGTCGTCACCGAGCGCCTGGTCCCCGGCCGCACCGTGGAGGTGCGCCGCCCGACCCGTCGCGAGCTGTCGGCCACGATGCTGCTCGCGATGCCGATCGGGACGTGGTCGCTGCGCGTCTCCGACGCGTGGCCCGACGACCCGGACGACGACGTCGCCGGCGACGCCTGGGCCGGGATCGTGCGCTTCGGCGCTCCCCCGACGGCGGCGCACCCGGCACCCGACCTGCGCGCGGGTCTCCCGGTGCCGGCGTCGGTCGACCGCATCACCGGCGTGCGCTGAGGAGCGGGCGGCTCGGGTCAGCCGGGCAGCACCACGACGCCGTCGTCGTCACTGACCAGCGTGCGGCCCGGCAGGAACTCCACGCCCCCGAAGCGCACGATCACGTCGCGCTCCCCCACGCCCGCCTTGGCGCTCTTGCGCGGGTTGGAGCCGAGCGCCTTGACCCCGAGGTCGAGCGTGCGCAGCACGGCGGCGTCACGGACGCACCCGTTGATCACCACACCGGCCCAGCCGTGCTCGACGGCGGAGGCGGCGATCAGGTCGCCCATCAGCGCGGTGTGCAGCGAGCCCCCACCGTCGACCACGAGCACGCGGCCCTCGGCCGGCTCGGCCAGCGCCGCCTTCACCAGGGCGTTGTCCTGGTGGCAGCTGATGGTGCTGATCGTGCCCCGGAAGGCGGCACGACCGCCGTACTGGCGCAGCTGGAGGTCGCACGACTGCAGCGCCTCCTCGTGCTCGTCGTAGAGGTCGGCGGTGGCGGGCACGTCGTGGCCGGGCGTCTCGGTCATGGCCCCGAGCATGCCGCACACCGGCGGCCCCGAGAGGTCAGAGCCGGACCTCGGACGCCGTGGCGGTGTCGGCGGTGCGCCCCGGACCCGACTGGAACGTCCAGTAGAGGTTGGTGTGGGCGATCACCTGCTCCGGCGGCGGGGCGCCGTAGTCGGTGAGGTCCTCGGTGGTGTGGGCGTCGGAGACCAGGGTGACGTCGTAGCCCCGCACGAAGCCGCCGTGGATGGTCGAGCGGATGCAGGCGTCGGTCTGCGCGCCGGTCACCACCAGCCGGCCCACGCCCCGCTCGGCGAGGACCTCCTCCAGGTCGGTGTCCTCGAAGGAGTCGCCGTGGCGCTTGGCCACCAGCGGCTCGTCGTCGCGACGCGGCACCAGCTCGGCGGCGAGCTGCCACTCCGGGCTGCCCTCGACCAGGCCGTCGTCGGAGTGCTGCACCCAGACCACCGGCGTGCCCTGGGTGCGGGCCCGCTCGATCAGGTCGTTGACGCGCGCGAGCACGTCGTCGCGGTGGGGAGCCCCGTCGATCACGCCCTGCTGCAGGTCGACGACGAGCAGGGCGGTGCTGGGGCGGTCGGTCAGACTGGTCATGGTGAGCACCATGCCACCGACCTCCGACAACCACCCGGCCCCCGACCCGGCCCCCGGCCCCTCCCCCGGAGCCCCGGTGGTGACCGCCATCCACCTGGCGCCCGGGCGCCGCCTCCCGGTGCGCGCGGTGGGCCGTGCGCGGGCCGAGACGGGTCACGGGCTCACCGGTGACCGCTACGAGGACGCCCGGCACCGGCACCTGACGGTGCAGTCGGCCGCGCAGCTCGAGGAGGCGGCGGCCCGGTGGGGTCGTCCCATCGACCCGGGCAGCACGCGCCGCAACCTGACCCTCAGCCACGGGGAGGTCCCCACCGCCCCGGGCGCGCGGTTGCGCGTCGGTGGGTTGGAGCTGGAGGTGGTGCGCGTCGCCGCGCCCTGCCGGATCCTCGACGACTCCGTGGGTCCGGGGGCCGCCGAGGCGCTGCGCCGCCGGGCGGGCGCCGTGTGCCGGGTGCTCGAGGGTGGCGAGATGGCCGTCGGGGATGTCGTGACCTTCCTCTAGCGTCCGCTTCATGGAGAGGCTGACCCGGGAGCAGGCGTGCCGAGTGGCGGTGCGCGCCCAGCTGCTCGACCTGCCCAGGCCCACCGACCTGCTCGCCGTCGTGCGCCGGCTCACGCTGCTGCAGGTCGACCTCACCGCCGCCGTCGCCCCCAGCGCCGAGCTGGTGCTGTGGGGCCGGCTCGCGGGCTTCGCCCGTGCCGACCTGGAGGAGGCCGTCGGCGACGGCTCGCTGGTCGAGCTCGCCGGCGTGCTGCGTCCGGCCGAGGACGTGAGGCTCTACCGCGCCGACATGGCCGCGTGGCGCTCCCCCGAGCCGCCCGAGGTCTGGATGCGCGGGGCACAGGACTGGATCGCGATCAACGACACCGCCCGCCTCGACCTCCTCGACGAGCTGCGTCGCGAGGGCCCGCTGCCCGCCAAGGCGCTGCCCGACACCTGCGAGGTGCCGTGGCGGTCCTCGGGGTGGACCGAGGGCAAGAACGTGATGAAGATGCTGGAGATCATGGAGGCGCGCGGCGAGGTGGCCGTCGCCTCCCGTGAGGGCCGCACCCGCTGCTGGGACCTCGCCGAGCGGGTCTGGCCCGACGACCCCGACGACGCGCCCGACGCCACCGAGGCGATGGTCGAGCGCGACCGCCGCCGGCTCGCCTCGCTGGGCATCGCCCGCGCCCGGGCACCCAAGACACCGCAGGAGCCCGACGGCGTCGGGGCCCAGGGCGCCACCGTCGAGGTCGAGGGCGTGCGCGGCACCTGGCAGGCCGACCCAGATCAGCTGGCCCGCCTCGACGAGCCCTTCCAGGGTCGGGTCGCCCTCCTCTCCCCGCTCGACCGGCTGGTCTTCGACCGCAAGCGGCTGGCCGAGCTGCTGGGCTTCGACGACCAGCTCGAGATGTACAAGCCCGTCGCCGACCGCCGGTGGGGCTACTGGGCGATGCCGGTGCTCGTCGGCGACCGGCTCGTGGCCAAGCTCGACGCCAGCGCCGACCGCCGCGGCGGCGCCCTGCGCGTCAACGCCCTGCACGAGGACGAGCCCCTCGACTCCCCCACCCTCGACGCGATCGAGGCCGAGGTCGCCGCGCTGGCGGCGTACCTCGGCCTCGAGCTGGTCGACGAGCGCGACTGACCCGCGCGTCGCTCGGGTCAGGCGACCATGCCGTGCGGGTCGATGACGTACTTCGTCGCCGCGCCCGCGTCGAACTCCTGGTAGCCCCGAGGTGCCTCGTCGAGGCTGATCGTCTTGGCGTTGACCGCCTTGGCGATGTGGGCCCGGTCGGCCAGGATCATGTTCATCAGCTTGCGGTTGTACTGCTTGACCGGGCACTGACCGGTCACGAGCACGTGCGACTTGGCCCAGCCGAGCCCGAGCCGCACCCCGATCTGACCGACCTTGGCGTGCTCGTCGACGCCACCGGGGTCGCCCGTGACGTAGAGCCCGGGGATGCCGAGCGACGCGCCCGCGCGGGTGATGTCCATGATGTCGTTGAGCACCGTCGCCGGCGCCTCCCCGGCGTCCTTCCCGTGGCCCCGGGCCTCGAAGCCCACCGCGTCGACCGACGCGTCGACCTCGGGCTCCCCCACGACCTGCTCGATCATGTCGACGAGCTTGTCGCCGGTCGAGAGGTCGACGGTCTCGCAGCCGAAGGAGCGCGCCTGGGCCAGGCGCTCCTCGACCATGTCGCCGACGATGACGACGCTCGCGCCCAGCAGCTGCGCGGAGTACGCCGCCGCGAGGCCCACGGGCCCGGCGCCCGCGACGTAGACCGTCGAGCCCGTCGTGACGCCCGCGGTGTAGGCACCGTGGTAGCCGGTCGGGAAGATGTCGGAGAGCATCGTCAGGTCGAGGATCTTCTCCAGGGCCGCGTCGCGGTCGGGGAAGCGCAGCAGGTTGAAGTCGGCGAAGGGCACCAGCACGTACTCCGCCTGGCCGCCGACCCAGCCCCCCATGTCGACGTAGCCGTACGCCGCGCCGGCGCGGGCGGGGTTGACGTTGAGGCAGATGCCGGTCTTGCCCTCGTTGCACATCCGACAGCGGCCGCACGCGATGTTGAAGGGCACCGAGCAGATGTCGCCCTCCTTGACGAAGAGGACGTCGTCGCCGACCTCGACCACCTCACCGGTGATCTCGTGACCCAGCGACTGCCCCACCGGGGCCGTCGTGCGTCCGCGCACCATGTGCTGGTCGCTGCCGCAGATGTTGGTGGTGACCAGCTTGAGGATCACGGCGTGCGGCGCAGCCCGCTTGATCCCCTTGCCGTCGGCGACCTCCTGCGGGATCTCGAGCTTGGGGTAGTCGACGCTCTCGACCGCCACCTCACCGGGGCCCTTGTAGACCACGACACGGTTCCCTGACATGTGTGCCTCCTCTCCCGCCCTCACGGACGGGGTGACTGGGCGCCGGATGTGACCGGCACCACACTCGACACAAGCACTGTGTGCCAAAGGTGACAAGCACTCCCGACAGCGCCCCCGAGGGCGGGCGGGTCAGGTCGCGATCTGGTGACTCCCCGGGGGCAGGTCGTCGTGCCCGCCGTTGAGGCGGCGTCCGACACCCTCGATGAGCTCCATCAGCGGGACCTGCCCGCCGCGGGGTGCCGCACCCATCGCGCGGCTGACGTGCTCGGAGAGCACGTTGAGCTTGACGTTGTGCATGTTGGACTGCTGGCGCAGCAGCGCGAAGGCCGTGACCTCGTCGATGCGGTCGGTCACCATCAGCGCGCCCTTGCCCTGCTCGATCGCCCGCCGGTGGCGCGTCGCGGCGTCGACGGCCGCGCGGGTGGCCACCCGCACCTCCTCGGTCACGTCGGTGGAGTAGCCCCGCAGCTCGACCGGTGTGCCTTCGGAGTCGCGGACCACGTCGCCGACGAGGGCGAAGACCGCCATCCCGCGCGTGTCGGTGCGCATCGGGTACTGACCCGCCAACCCGGTGCGCGTCTCGATCGCCTCGGTGAGCTTGTCGACGTACTCCTGGCGCGCGGGCTCAGGGATGCGCTCCACCAGCGGCGAGAGGTCGTGGACGTCGTCGCTGCCGGCGTCGAAGAGCTCGAGCAGCTGCGGCTCGATGGTCCACTCCTCGGTGGCGAACACGTAGCGCCACCGCCCGAACAACGGGCGGTCAACAGGGTCACGGTGGGGGCTCAACGAAGGCCTTCCGGGAACGGTCTGACAGGGGTTGGCCTCGCTGCCGGACCAGGGAGCCGGGGCTCCTGGCACAGTCTGCACAATCCGCGCCGGGCATCCAAGCCCGGGGTCGAAGGTCGTCAGCGCCGCCGCATCAGCATCCGGGCGACCACGAGCACGACCAGGACGACGAGCACGATCAGGATGATGCGACCCATGGGGATCTCCTCAGGCAGCGGCGCGCCCGGGTGGGCGCGCTCGTGCCGACCGTACGTCGGCGCGAGCGTCTCCGCACCCGGGCGCGTCGCCCTCGTGTCGCTCGTCGACTAGGGGGCCCTCACCGTGAGGAGCGCGAAGGACGGCATCGGCATCCTGACCCGCACGCGCAGCACGCCCTCCTCGTCGGTCGCGGCGGTCCCGACCTGCTGCTCGAGCCGGTCGGCGCGGCGCAGCACCTCCCACTGCGACTCGGTCGGCCACGCCTGCCCCTCCTCGCGCAGCCGCCCCCACGTCCCGGCGAGGTCGGCGTGGTCGGCGTCGACCCGCTCCTCGGTGAGGGTGTACGTCGCGCCCGGGCGCAGGCCCGCCACCTCGACCAGCACCTCGCGGTCCAGCGGCGCGTGGCCGGCGGCCTTGCCCTGGTCGAGCGTGCCGTTCCACACCAGCACCCCGACGGTGCCGTCGTCGTCCGCCGCCGCGACGGTCTCGACCAGCGAGCCGCCGCCGTCGCCCTCGTGCGTCACCTCGAGCCGGTGCTCCCCCAGCCGCTCCAGCAGCGCCAGCGCCCACCAGCGCGGCTTGCGCAGCTCGCCGACGGTGCGCAGGCCGAAGCCGCCGTGGAGCAGCGCCGGAGGACGGCCGAGCTCCTCGAAGTGGTCGGAGACCACCCAGTACGACAGCGCCTCGATCCGGTCCATGGCCGAGGCCATCCCCCGCAGCAGGAAGGTGCCGGAGAAGACGGCGTCGCTGACCTCGTTGAAGTGCGTGGGCGTGACCCCCCACTCGGTCCACCAGATCGGGGTGCCGGCACGACCGTGACGCTCGAGCATCGGGCGGAAGTCCAGCGGCGGGCTGCCGTAGGTGTGCGTGGAGAGGAAGTCGACCGGCGTGCCGGTGCGGTCGGCGTGCGCGAGCAGCTCCTCGCACCAGCCCGAGGCCGCGCTCGACGGCCCCCCGACGACGAGGCGGTCGTCGACCGAGCGCACGGCGTCGGCCGTGACGTCGTACAGACGCAGGTACTCCGCCGGCGTGCCGGACCAGAAGACCTCGAGGTTGGCCTCGTTCCAGACCTCGAAGGACCACTTCTCCACGACCTCGTCGCCGTAGCGCTCGAGCAGGTGCGCGGTGAGGTCGCGCACCAGGTCGTACCAGCGCTGCCAGTCCTTCGGCGGGCTGATGATCGCGCGGTAGTCGAAGACCGTCTTGGTGGGGTCGCTCGCCAGGTCGCGCGGCATGTACGACACCTCGACGACCGGGTAGAGGCCGAGCGAGCGCACGTGGTCGTAGACCCGGTCGACGCCGGAGAAGTCGTGCACCGGCTCGCCGTCGACCTCGCGGTAGACGCCGAGGTCGTCGCAGAGGATCGCGTGGGCGCGCACCGTCTCGACGCCCAGCTCGTCGTGCGCGGCGCGCAGCGCGGCGCTGAGCTCCTCGCCGATGACGCGACCACCGGTGGTGTCGGTCGACAGCGCGTGCGAGAGGTGCTCGCTGCCGATCATGGGCCGCCACGGACGGGCGAGGGCACCGCTGCGCTCCCCCACCCGCACCGTGACCGCGCCGGCGTCCTCGTGCGGCGTGGCCGCCACCGGCGCGGAGAGCGGGCCGCCCACGTGCACGTCGCTCATCGACTGCACCCGGTACCACCGCTCCCGACCGGGCGTGCCGGTCGTGTCGGCGTACGGCGGGTGCGGCACCGACTTCACGTCGCCGCTGAGGTGGTCGAGCTCGCTCCACGGGCCCTCGGGGCCGGTGTCGGAGACGTGCATCAGGTAGCCGATGGCGCCGGCCACCGGCTCCCAGGTGAGCGTCACCTGGGAGCCGCCGGCGACGGCCTCGAGCCCGGTCGGCGCCGGCAGCTCGGGGGCGTCGCCGCCGAAGGCCTCACCGCTGGCGAGGCCGATGCGCGCCTCCCAGTCGGACCGGGCGCTGTGGTCGCGGGTGGTCTGGTCGCGGGTGGTCTGGTCGGTGGTCATCGACGTCCCTCCCGGTCGCGCACGTTGAAGGTCTCCAGGCCCATCACCGGCTTGAGCCGGCGCTCCATCCCGCCGCGGGCGGTGTGGTGGCGCAGGGTGTCGTCCGCCAGCGCGTTGCCGAGCGCGGCGACGATCATGCCCTGGTCGAGGGCGAGGTACTCCCGCGAGACGTCGCCGCTCCTGGTCCCGACGGCGTCGTAGAAGCCACCGGGGCCGTAGGCACCGAAGTCGCGACGGATGTTGGCCAGGTTGCGCAGCGCCTGCTGCGGCGCGAAGCGCAGCGCGAGGAACGACGCGTGGGGGGTGACCACCCCGTCGCCGTAGTCCGCGGCGGTGGGCGCAGGCTCGCCCGCGCGGCCGCACTCCTCCCACGGCTGCTCCCAGGAGGTGCGCTCCTGGTCGGAGGTGTAGCCCGCGCCGTCGAGCCCGAGCGCGTCGACGCCGTACTCGCGGTAGCCGCCGGCGGGGTCGTTGGAGGGCGAGAAGCCCCAGTAGCCGTAGCCCGCCTCCTCCATGCCGTGCTCGATCTGGCCCTGGACGAAGAGCGGGTGGTTGCGACCCCACGACTTCTTGCCCCAGCGGTCCTCGGGCACGAAGAGCGGCACCATCAGCGCCTCGAACATGCTGCCGCCCCAGCTCGGCACGACCTGCATGCCGCGGTACTGCAGCGCGCCCTGGAAGACGTCGACGCCGCGGTGGCGCTCCCACTGCCCCACGGGCGGGGCCTCGGTCCAGGACCAGTCGCAGGTGTCGCCGGGGAAGGTGCGGTAGGTGCCGAAGTAGTGCTTCGCCGGCACCTGGCCCTGCGCGATCGCGACGTACGACGCGATCCGCGACTCGCTGTTGAAGGCGCCGTAGTGGTGGCCGGTGTACCAGACGTCCTGGCCCATCCCGCAGTAGTCACCGGTGACGGCGGCGTCGTTGGTGGTCGGCTCGTCCCAGAAGCCGCCGCGCATCTGACCGCCCTGGCCCTCGTCGGGGTTGTAGAAGCAGCCGAAGTCCATGCCCTGGCGCACGGCGTCGGCCCGCTTCTTGAGCTTCCTGTCCGCGTTGCCCGCGATCAGCAGGCCGGTGGCGAGCCAGCCGTTGTCGACGCTGGAGAGGAACTGCTCGATCTCGCCCTCGTCGCCGGGGAAGACCTCGAGCCGCTCGCCGGTCGACTCGTCGTACCAGTTGTAGAACATGCCGGAGCCCTCGTGGCGCTGCATCCCCGAGACCGTGGTCAGGGTCCGCTCCATCCGGCGGTGCGCCTCGGCGCGCGAGATCAGCCCGGTGTCGCGGGCGACCACGGTCGACCAGAGGTAGGCGCCGATGTTGGTCGGCGAGGTGTAGCCGCTGCGGGTCGACGGGTCGAGGTCGCCGCCGATGTTGTCGGCCGGGAGGCCGGTGGCACGCGGCGTCATTGCCTCGAAGGACCGCCACGTGTCCGCCAGGTAGCGCTTCATCAGCGCCCGCTGGTCCTTGCTCGGCTTGCCGGGCTTGCCGGGCTTGCCGGGCTTGCTCTGGGTGGCGCGGTCGCTGTCGGCACTGGCGGTGCCCGCCGGCACGCCGGCCAGGGTGCCGGCCAGCACGAGGCCCACCCCTCCTGCCAGCGCGCGTCCGAGACGTCGGGACTTCATCGTGGGGTCCAGCTCCTTCGGGTGGGGGTTCTCTACTTGATGCCCGTCGTCGCGATGCCCTGCATGATGTAGCGCTGCAGCAGCAGGAAGACCGCGAGGACGGGGATGACGACGACCACCGAGCCGGCCAGCAGCAGGCCGTAGCGGGTGGCGTTCTCGCCCACGGCGTACAGCGCCAGGGCGACGGGCAGGGTGTAGCGGTCCTCGCTCGTGGCCACGACCAGCGGCCAGAGGAAGTTGTTCCACGAGGACAGGAAGGTCAGCACGCCGAGGGTGGCCAGCGCCGGCCCGCACAGCGGCAGGATGACCGAGAAGAAGATCCGCAGCTCGCCCGCGCCGTCGACCCGGGCCGCCTCGATCAGCTCGTCGGGCAGGCCCAGCACGTACTGCCGCATCAGGAAGACCCCGAAGGGACCTGCGACGAAGGGCAGGATCATGCCGAGCAGGGTGTCGGTCAGGCCGAGGTTGGTGGTCAGCACGAAGAGCGGCACGAAGGTCACCACACCGGGCACCATCAGCGTGCCCAGCACGAGCGCGAAGAGCACCCGGCTCCCCGGGAAGCGCAGCTTGGCCAGGGCGTAGCCGAGCATCGAGCAGAAGACCATGTTGCCCGCGGTCACCGCGAGCGCGACGACGATCGAGTTGAGGAAGAAGCGCGGGAAGTCCAGCCGGGTGAAGAGCGTGCCGTAGTTGTCCAGGGACGGGTCGGCCGGCCAGAAGGTGTCGCCCGCGCGCACCTCGGCATCGGGCTTGAAGGAGCCCAGCACCATCCACACGAAGGGCAGCACCGTGACCACGAGGCCGACCGTCAGCACGAGGTAGAGCCAGCGGGGCGTGCGGTGGGACGTGGAGGAGGCCATGACGGATCAGTCCTTCTGCCGCAGGAGCCGGAACTGGAGCGCGGTCAGCAGGACCACCGCGAGGAAGAGCAGGTAGCTCGCGGCCGCCGCGTAGCCCCAGTTGCCGAAGCCGAACTGGTCGAAGGTGAAGTAGCTCACCGAGCGGGTGGAGTTCAGCGGGCCGCCCTCGGTCATCACGAAGGCCTCCTCGAAGAACTGCAGGTAGCCGATGCCGGTGATCACGGCGCCGAAGAGCAGGACGGGCTGCAGCATCGGCAGCGTGACCGCGCGGAAGCGCTGCCAGGCGCCGGCTCCGTCGACCTCCGCGGCCTCGAGCACGTCCTTGGGCACGGTCTGCAGACCCGCCAGGAAGATCACGGTCAGGGTGCCGAAGTTGCGCCACACCGCCATGACCACGAGCGACGGCAGGGCCAGCGACGTCGAGTCGAGCCACGCCGGTCCGTCGACGCCGACCCAGCCGAGCACGCTGTTGAAGCCGGCGTCCTGCCGGTAGAGGAACTTCCAGACCACCGAGACGGCGACGATGCTCGTCACGACGGGCAGGTAGAAGCCGACCCGGAAGAAGCCGCGCAGCACGGTGAGCCGGTTGAGCGCCACGGCGACGGCGAGGGCCACCACCATGGTCAGCGGCACCCCCAGCACCAGGTAGAGGAAGGTGTTGAGGGTGACCTTGCGGAAGGCCTCGTCACCCAGCAGCGCCGCGAAGTTCTCGAGCCCCACGAAGTTGACGTTGAAGGGCGTGCGGACGTCGGTGCGCCGGATGTCGGTGAAGCTCATCGCCAGGCTGGCGACCACCGGCCCCGCCGTGAAGACGAGGAAGACCAGCGTGAAGGGCAGGGCCAGGACCCACGCGGCGACGGCCTGCCGCCGCCGCGTGGGGTCCACGTTGCGCGTGCTGGGCACGGGTCAGAGCCCGGTCCCGATGGACGCGGCCTCGGACTGCATCTCCGAGACGGCCTCCTCGGGGTCCTTGACGCCCTTGGCCACCTCCTCGGTCCGGGCGTCGATGACCGACGCGACCTGCTCCCAGGTCGGCACGGCGGGCGGGGAGACGGCCGTCTCCAGCTGCGTGGCGAAGACCTGCAGCTGCTCGTCGTCGGCCAGCTCGCCGGTCTCCCAGGCCGACTGCACCGAGGGCAGCGAGCCCACCAGCTCGTAGAAGCCCTGCTGGGTCTCGGGCTGCGAGAGCCACTGCACGTACTTCCAGCCGCCCTCGGGGTTCTCGGCGTCCTCGAAGACCGCCAGGTCGCCGCCGCCCACGAAGGACGCGCCGGGCAGGCCCTCGGCGCCGGGCACCGGCGCGACGGCGTACTGGTCGGGCGAGACGCCGGCGTCCTCGACGAGGGCGGTGTGCCACGGGCCGGAGATGAAGCTGGCGATCTCACCGTCGGCGAAGCCACCCTCGAGCTGCCCCGGGTCGAGCAGTCCGGTGCCGGAGAGGCCGTCGGCGTGGAAGGAGCTGTAGTACTCCAGCGCCTCGGCCATCTCCGGGCTGTCGACGGTGTACTCCTCCCCCGCCTCGTCGGTCAGCTCGGCGCCGTTGCTCCAGGCGAAGGGGAGCATCGTCTGCCAGCCACCGGTCTGGCCCGGCTGCAGGTTGATCCCCTGCTCCGCGCCACCCTCCTTGAGGTCGGAGGCGAACTGCTGCAGCTCCTCCCACGACTCCGGCGCCTGGTCCCAGCCGGCCTCCTCCGCGAGGTCGGTGCGGTAGTAGAGCACCCGGGTCTCGACGTACCAGGGCACGCCGTAGGAGGTGCCACCGACCTCGGTGGAGCCCCAGGCTCCGGGGAAGAAGTCGGCCTCGTCGACGAGGCCCTCGGGCGTGGGCATGAGCCCGCCCGCGGCGGCGAACTCGCCCATCCAGGTGGTGCCGACCAGGGCCACGTCGGGCGTCTCGCCCGCGGTGATCGCGCTGGAGAGCTTGTCGTGGGCGGCGTCCCACGGGATCGCCGTCACCTCGACGTCGGCGTCGGGGTTCTCCTCCTCGAAGGCGGCGGAGAAGTCCTGGAGGGCCTCGCCCTCCGCGCCCATCGCCCAGACCTCGATCGTGCCCTCGGCGGGACCGTCGGCGATCGCAGCGCTCTGCTCCTCGCCTCCGGCCGTGGACTCCTCGCGGCCGCAGCCGCTCAGGACGAGCGCGGCCGCGCTCAGGAGTGCGAGCGGCGTGCCGAGCCGGCGGGTGGTGGACCTTCTCATCGTGCAACCTTTCGTGGGTGGGGTGAGCTCGTGTCCCGCGGGACGAGGGTCGTGGGGAGCACCTCGTGGGCGACCTCGGTGCGGGCGCCGGAGATGCGCTGGTCGAGCAGGCGCGCGGCGGTGGCACCGATCTCGCGCATCGGCTGCCGGACGGTGGTGAGGCCGGCGTACCGCGCGGCCATCACGTCGTCCCAGCCGGTGACGACGACGTCGTGGGGCACGCGGACGCCGCGCTCCGCCAGGGTGCCGAGGAGCCCGAGGGCCACCTCGTCGTTGGCGCAGACCAGGGCGTCGGGGAGGTCGCGCGTGCCGAGCCCGGCGGCGAGGTGCTCACCTGCCGCCTCGTCCATCTCGGTGACCGGCCACAGCCGCAGGCGGGCCCCCCGCTCCGCGACCACCGCGGCGACGCCGGCGTGGCGCTCGGCCACGTCCGGACCCGACGCGGGGTCGCCGACGAAGGCGACGTCGGAGGCGCCGGTGTCGAGCACGTGGTGCGCCAGCGCCCGGGCCCCCTCCATGTTGTGGGCGCGGACGCTGTCGACGCCGTCGACCGACGGGCGCGCGACCAGGACGACGGGGGTGCCCCGCGCGACCATGGCGGCGACGGCGTCGTCGCTGATGGTCTGACCGAGCACCACCAGGCCGTCGCAGCGCTCCGCCATCGCGGCCACCGCGGCGTCGGCGTCGTCACGACCGGCGGTGGAGAGGATCAGCACCGAGCGCCCGAGCTCGCCGGCGACCGCCTCGTAGCCGAGGACCACCTCGGCGAAGTAGGGGCCGGAGAGGTCCGGGAAGACGATGCCGTTGGCCGCGTGGCGGCGCTCGGCGAGCTGGCGCCCCAGCTGGCTGGGCACGTAGTCGAGCCGCGACGCCACCGCCTCGACGCGCTCACGGGTCTCGGCGCGCACGCTCTGCGGGTCGCGCATGGCGCGCGACACCGTGGCGATGCTGACGCCTGCCTCACGGGCGACGTCGCGGATGGTGGCACGCATGCGGCGCTCTCCTTGTAACCGGTTTCAGTAACCGGTTACAGACCTTGCACGTGGTGGGCGTCACATGTCAACCCCCGGAGCGACGCGGAGTGCGCCCTATCGTCGACGCCGTGGCGCCCCCGCTCTGGCAGCAGCTGACCTTCCTCTCGCCCACGTCCGGGGCGAGGGCCGACGCGCACGCCGCGTGGCTGGCCGACGGGCTCGAGGCCGGCACGGTCGCCGACGCGGGCTGCGGCTGGGGCGAGCTGCTGCTGCGCGTGCTCGAGCGCGCGCCACACGCCCGGGGCCTCGGCATCGACCTCGACGACTCCAGGATCGAGCGGGCCCGCGACCAGGCGACCGAGCGAGGGCTGCGCGACCGGGTCCGACTCGTCGTCGGCAGCGTCGCCGACCACCTCTCGGGGCCGGTCGAGGCCCTGGTCGCGGTCGGCGCCAGCCAGGCCTGGGCCGGCACCGCTCCCGACCAGCCCCTCGACCAGCCCCTCGACTACGCCGCGGCCCTCCAGGGGCTGCGTGCGGCCGTGCCGCGCGGCGGGCGGGTCTACTACGCCGAGGCCGTGTGGTCGCGCCCACCGACCCCCGCGGCGGTGGCGCCCCTCGCCGGACGCGACGACGAGCTCGTCGCCCTGCCCGACCTGCTCGACCTCGCCAAGGAGGCGGGCTTCGGGGTCGTCGGGTTCGGCGAGTCCTCCCTGGAGGAGTGGGACGACTTCGAGTCCGGGTTCGCCGCCGGCCACGCCGCCTGGCTCGCCGCCCACGCCGCGGACCACCCCGAGGCCGACACGGTGCGCCAGCGCGCCGACCGCCAGCACGCGGCGTACCTGCGGGGCTACCGCGGCGTCCTGGGCTTCGCGCACCTGCGGCTCGTCGCCCTCTAGCGGTCGTTACCATCTGCGGCGATGACTCCCCTGCCGACGCTGCGCCGCGCCCTGACCGTCCCCGCCCTGTGCCTGACCCTGCTGGGACTGGCCGGCTGCGGCGGGGACGACACCGAGACCCCGACCGCCGAGACCGGGTCGTGCGACTACCCCGAGGCCGCCACCGCCGCGGCCAAGGAGGTCGACCCGCCGCCCGCCGACCCCCCGGCCGAGCCGCCGGCCGAGGTCACCGTGCAGACCGACCGCGGCGACATCCCGCTGAGCCTCGACGCCGACGAGGCGCCCTGCACGGTCGGCTCGTTCCTCTCGCTGGCCGATCAGGGCTACTTCGACGACACCACCTGCCACCGGCTCACCACGGGCGGCCTGAGCGTGCTCCAGTGCGGCGACCCCACCGGCACCGGCAGCGGCGGCCCGGGCTACAGCTTCGAGGACGAGCTCGTCGAGCAGGACCCCCGGCTGCAGCAGTGCACCGGGCAGGTCGACCCGACCACCGGCGCCGAGGTCTGCACCTACTCCGCCGGCACCCTCGCCATGGCCAACGCCGGTCCCGACACCAACGGCTCGCAGTTCTTCCTCGTCTACAAGGACAGCCAGCTGCCCGCCGCCTACACCGTCTTCGGCCGGATGAGCGCCGCCGGGCTGAAGGTCGTGCGCGACATCGCCGCCCAGGGCAACGCCGCCGACGGCGTCGCCCCCAAGGAGCCGGTCACCATCACGGGCGTCTCCGACTGACCCGTAGGGTCGGCAGCATGGAATTCCGCTACCTCGGCAACTCGGGCCTGAAGATCTCCGAGATCACCTACGGCACCTGGCTCACCCACGGCTCCCAGGTGGAGAACGACATCGCGACGCAGTGCGTGCGCGCCGCCCTCGACGAGGGCATCAGCACCTTCGACACCGCCGACGTCTACGCCAACACCGCCGCGGAGACGGTCCTGGGCGAGGCGCTGAAGGGCGAGCGCCGCGAGTCGCTCGAGATCTTCACCAAGGTCTACTGGCCGACCGGTCCGCGCGGCAAGAACGACACCGGCCTCTCGCGCAAGCACATCATGGAGTCGATCGAGGGCTCGCTCACGCGGCTGCAGACCGACTACGTCGACCTCTACCAGGCGCACCGCTACGACACCGAGACGCCGCTCGAGGAGACGATGCAGGCCTTCGCCGACGTCGTCCGGCAGGGCAAGGCGCTCTACATCGGCGTCAGCGAGTGGACCGCCGACCAGATCCGCGCCGGTCACGCGCTCGCCCGCGAGCTCGGCATCCAGCTGATCTCCTCGCAGCCGCAGTACTCCATGCTGTGGCGCGTCATCGAGGGCGAGGTCGTGCCGACCTGCGAGGAGCTGGGCGTCTCCCAGATCGTCTGGTCGCCCATCGCGCAGGGCGTGCTCACCGGCAAGTACAAGCCGGGCGAGGAGCTGCCCGCGGGCTCGCGCGCCACCGACGACAAGGGTGGCGCGAAGATGATCGAGCGCTTCATGAACGACGAGACCCTCACCGCCGTCCAGCGGCTGCGGCCCGTCGCCGACGAGCTCGGCCTCTCCCTGGCCCAGCTGGCCGTCGCCTGGGTGCTGCAGAACGACAACGTAGCCGCGGCCCTGGTGGGTGCCTCGCGCCCCGAGCAGGTGACCGAGAACGTCGCCGCGGCCGGCGTCCGCATCCCCGCCGAGCTGATGACGCGCATCGAC
The DNA here is from genome assembly GCA_052040065.1 of Marmoricola sp. GTDB lineage: Bacteria > Actinomycetota > Actinomycetes > Propionibacteriales > Nocardioidaceae > Marmoricola. The sequence continues at coordinate 4,387 of JBQGFI010000222.1, read as the reverse complement.
GAGGCGCTCGGCGACGTGGTGGAGTCCGACCCCGGCAAGACCGCCGAGGGCGCCCCGCAGACCCGCGTCGCCTGACCTCCTGCGGTGGGGCCGTCGTCTCGGCGGTCCCACCGCGGAACAGTCGCCGCCCGGCCGGTGTTGACACCGGCATGACCATCGCGACGCTGGGACTCATCGGCTCGGGCAACATCGGCAGCACCCTCGCCCACCTCGCCGTCGACGCGGGGCTGGAGGTGGTGGTGAGCAACAGCCGGGGTCCGGAGACCCTGGCCGGTCTCGTGGAGGAGCTCGGGCCCCGGGCCCGTGCCGCCACGGCGCGGGAGGCCGCCGAGGCGGGTGACGCCGTCGTCGTCACCGTGCCGCTCAAGGCCGTGGCCGACGTGCCCGCCGAGCCCCTCGCCGGCAAGCTCGTGCTCGACACCGTGAACTACTACCCCGACCGCGACGGTCACGTCGCCGAGCTCGACGACGAGTCGACCACGACCTCCGAGCTGCTGCAGCGGCACCTGCCGGGCGCCCACGTCGTCAAGGTCTTCAACAACATCTACTTCGAGCACCTGCGCTCCCTGGCCCGCACCCCCGGCGCCTCCGACGTCCCCGACCGCGCCGTCCTCCCGGTCGCCGGTGACGACGACGGGGCCAAGCTCGAGGCGATCGAGCTGCTCGACCGGCTGGGGTACGACGCCCACGACGTGGGCGCGCTCGCCGAGGGCTGGCGCTTCCAGCGCGACCTCCCGGCGTACGCCGGCATCTACGCGACCGACGGCGACTTCGCCCGGCCCCGTGCGGTCGGGCGCGACGAGCTCGTCGAGGCCCTCGGTCGCGCGCGGCGCTACCGCGACCTGTGAGCGCGGGCGCGACCCCCGGCGTGGGCCGGCGGGGATAGGTTCGGGCGCGTGGAGAGCACCAGGTCGCGCCGTCCCGGACCCACGGTCCGCACCCGTGTGGTCGAGCTGCGTGAGGAGCAGCGGCTGCCGCACGAGGACCGCGTGGTGACCGAGGAGCCGCTCGAGATCCGCGTGGTCTGGCCGGGGGCGCCGGCACAGCGGCTCGGCGTCACCATGCGCACCCCCGGGCACGACTTCGAGCTCGCCGCCGGCTGGTTGGTGCACGAGGGCGTCACCAGCCCCGGCGACCTGCGCGGGGTGCGCTACTGCACCGACGACGACCTCAGCGACCTCGAGGAGTTCAACGTCGTCACGGTCGACCTCGCCGCTCCCCCGCTGCGCCTGCCGGCCGCCCGCCTCGTCAGCTCCGCGTGCGGCGTGTGCGGGTCCGACACGGTGCAGGACGTGCTGGCGCGGGCCCCCCGGCCGGCGGAGGTCCGCCTCGACCTGGACACGACGCTGGCGCTCCCCGACCGGCTGCGCGAGCAGCAGCCGGGCTTCGACCGCACCGGGGGCGTGCACGCCGCCGGGCTCTTCCGGGCCGACGGCACCCCTGTCGTGGTGCGCGAGGACGTCGGGCGCCACAACGCCGTCGACAAGGTCGTCGGTGCCCGGCTGCTGTCCGGCTCCCCCGTGGCCCCGGTGCTCGTGCTCAGCGGCCGGATCGGCTTCGAGCTGGTGCAGAAGGCCGTCGTGTCGGGCATCGGCGCCGTCGTCGCCGTCGGCGCCCCCACCTCGCTGGCGGTCTCGCTGGCCCAGCAGGCCGACCTGCTGCTGGTCGGCTTCACCCGCCACGGCCGCTGCGTCGCCTACAGCGGTGCCGACCGGCTCGTCTGACCCTCCCGCGGACCGCCGCTCCCCCAGGCCCGGCACCGCCCGACGGCGTGTGGGCGCCCGGGTTGTCCGACCCCGCTCCTAGCCTGAGGTCATGCGGCTGCTGCACACCTCCGACTGGCACCTCGGCCGGTCCTTCCACGGCCAGGACCTCCTGTCCGCGCAGCGCGCGTTCCTCGAGCACCTCGTCCAGGTGGTCCTCGACCACGAGGTCGACGCCGTCCTCGTCGCCGGCGACGTCTACGACCGCGCCCTGCCGCCGGTCGACGCCGTCGCCGTGGCCGACGAGGGCCTGCACGCCCTCGCCTCCGCCGGCGCCCGGGTGGTCGTCACCAGCGGCAACCACGACTCGGCCCGCAGGCTCGGCTTCGGCAGCCGCCTGGTCGACCTCGCCGGCGTCCACCTGCGCACCACGCTCGACCGCGTCGGCGAGCCCGTGCTGCTGCACGACGAGCACGGACCCGTGGCCGTGCACGGCCTGCCCTACCTCGACCCCGACGTCGCCCTGACGGCGTGGGGACTGAGCGCCCGCAGCCACCACGCCGCCCTCGCCGAGGCGATGACGCGGGTGCGCGCCGACCTCGCGGCACGCCCCGGCACCCGCTCGGTGGTGCTGGCGCACGCGTTCGTCAGCGGCGGCCAGCCGAGCGAGAGCGAGCGCGACATCGCCGTCGGCGGCGTCTCGGCCGTGCCCCTCTCGCTCTTCGACGGCGTCGACTACGTCGCCCTCGGCCACCTGCACACCGCGGCCACGCTGTCGCCGTCGGTGCGCTACTCCGGGTCGCCGATGCCCTACTCCTTCTCCGAGGCCGGTCACCCCAAGGGCTCCTGGCTCGTCGAGCTCGGGCCCGACGGCGTCGCCGACGCCGAGCTCGTGCCGGCCCCGCAGCCGCGCCCGCTGGCCCTGCTCCGCGGGAGCCTGGAGCAGCTGCTCACCGACGCCGCCCACGCCCCTCACGAGCAGAGCTGGGTGCAGGCCACCCTCACCGACCCGGTGAGGCCGGCGCAGCCGATGGACCGGCTGCGTGCCCGCTTCCCCCACGCCCTGGCGCTGCGCTTCGAGCCCGAGGGGCGCGAGCCCGCCGCGGCTGCGGTGCCGAGCCCCTCGGCGCGCGACCCGCTCGACGTCTGCCTCGACTTCGTCTCCCACGTGCGCGAGACCCCGGCCACCGCCGCCGAGGCCGCGCTGCTGCGCCGCGCCCTGGAGTGCTGTCCCGACGACCGCGACCTGGCGCTGGAGCGCGCCCTGGCGACCGCCGCCCCCGAGGCCACCTGATGCGGCTCCACGAGCTCGAGGTCACCGCCTTCGGGCCCTTCGCCGGCACCGTGTCCGTCGACTTCGACGCGCTGGGTGCTGCGGGGCTCTTCCTGCTGACCGGCGCGACGGGCGCGGGCAAGACCAGCGTCCTCGACGCCGTCTGCTTCGGCCTCTACGGCGAGGTGCCGGGCGACCGCGCGGGGGCCCGACAGCTGCACAGCGACCACGCCGGCGCCGACGTCGAGCCCCGGGTGGTGCTGCGCTTCAGCGTGGGCGAGCGGAGCTTCCGCTTCTCCCGCTCCCCCGCCTGGGAGCGCCCCAAGCGCCGCGGGCACGGCACCCGGCGCATCCAGGCCTCCGTCGTGGCCGAGGAGCTGCGCGGCGGCACCTGGACCGCGGTGAGCACCCGGCTCGACGAGACCGGGCACCTCGTCGGCGAGCTCCTCGGCATGACGTGCGGGCAGTTCACCCAGGTGGCCCTGCTGCCGCAGGGCCGGTTCCAGGCCTTCCTGCGCGCCCCCTCACCCGAGCGGCACGCGCTGCTGCAGCGCCTCTTCCGCACGGCGCGCTTCGACGACGTGGAGCGGTGGCTCGTCGACCAGCGACGGCAGGCCCGCACGCGGACCGAGACGGCCCACGCCACCTGTCTGGGCGTGCTCGACCGCATCTGCGAGGTGGCCGGCGCCGAGCCGCCCGAGACGTGGGACCCCAGGTCACCCGCCGGCCTCGGCGTCCTCGTCGACGACGGGGGCCTGCGGCAGTGGGTGCGTCAGGTCCGCGCCGCGGCCGACACCGAGCTCGAGGAGCAGGAGCGCCTGCTGGAGGACGCCGACCGGGAGCTCGGCCTGGCCACGCGCCGCCGCGCCGAGGCCGAGTCCGGTGCAGCGCTGCGCGCCCGGGCTCGCGCCGCGGAGCGCCGTCTCCTCGAGCTCGAGGCCGACGCCGACGACGTCGCGGCCACCCGGCGGCGGCTCTCCGACCACCGGGCGGCCCTGCCCCTCGTGCCCGTGGCCCGTCGCGTCCAGGAGGCGTCGGCGGCAGCCGCACGGGCCCACGCCGCAGCGGCGGAGATCCGCACCCGACTGGCCACCGCCGTGGGCGAGGTCCAGGGCGGGGGCGAGGGCGGGGGCGAGGGCCAGGTCACCACCGCCGTGCTCGAGCGGGCCCGCGGGGAGGTCGAGCGCCGTCACGCGCTCGCCGGGTCGTGGCGTCCGCGCGAGCGGGAGCTCACCCGGCTGCACGCCGCGCGCCAGGAGGCCCGACGCCGCTCGGAGACCCTGACCCAGCGGCTGCGCCGCGGGGAGACCCGGCTCGAGGCCGCCGAGCAGCAGCGCGACCGACTCGCCCGCGAGCGCGAGGGCCTGGGCGCGGCGGCCGAGCGGGTCGCGGCGTGCACCGAGACCGCGGA
>JBQGFI010000221.1:0-2763 GCA_052040065.1 Marmoricola sp. | reverse complement strand
TTCGCGCAGCGCCAGCAGGCCACCCGATGAGCGGCGACCAGCACCTCGAGGCGGACCTCACCGTCCGCGACGAGTGGCCGCTCTACGAGGTCTTCGTCCGCGGCAAGCGCGGCCTCAACCACGTGCACGTCGGCTCGCTGCACGCCGCCGACGACGAGATGGCGCTGCGGCACGCCCGCGACGTCTACACCCGCCGCAACGAGGGGGTCAGCATCTGGGCGGTGCGCGCCGACGCCATCGCGGCGTCGAGTCCCGACGAGAAGGACCCGCTGTTCGCCCCGGCCGGCGACAAGGTCTACCGGCACCCGACCTTCTACGCCATCCCCGACGACGTCCCCCACATGTGAGCGCGCGATGACCGACCACGACAACGTCTACGACGGGCTCCTCGGTGGCGACGAATCCCAGTGGGCCTTCGGCACCGACTTCGAGGACCCCCTGGCCGGGGTCGACACCACCCTGCCGGGCGGGGTCGACGCGGCGTCCCTGGCGACCTACTGCCTGATGCTGGGCGACGACGCCCTGGTCTACGCCCACCGGCTGGGCGAGTGGGCCAGCAACGCGCCCGACCTCGAGGAGGACGTCGCGCTGTCCAACATCGCGCTCGACCTGCTCGGCCAGGCGCGGCTGCTCCTGGCGCGCGCCGCCGCCGCGGACCCCACGCAGGTGCCGACCCTGCCCGCCGGCTCACCGGTCCCCGCCGAGGACGCGCTCGCCTTCTTCCGCGACGAGCAGCACTTCCGCAACGTGCGGCTCGTCGAGGGCAACAACGGCGACTTCGCGGTGACCGTCACCCGGCTGCTGCTCTTCTCGACCTCCCGCCTGGCGCTGCTCCAGCGCCTCGTGGGGAGCCGCGACGGCGTGCTGTCGGCCGTGGCGGCCAAGGGGGTCAAGGAGCTGACCTACCACCGCGACTACGCCGCGCGCTGGTTCCTCACGCTCGCCCGGGGCACCGAGGAGTCGCGCCGACGGCTCACGGCCGCGGCGCCCCTGGTCTGGTCGCTGCGCGACGAGCTCTTCCGCACCCACGCCGTCGAGGCGACGGTCGCGGAGCAGGGGGTCGGGGTCGACCCGGCGTCGGTCGCCGACGAGGTCGACGTCCTGCTGGAGCAGGTGCTCTCCGTCAGCGGCGTCGAGCGGCCCGACGTCGCACAGACCGGCCCCGTCGCCGGCGGCACCGGGCGCGACGGCCGGCACAGCGAGTCGATGGGCCGGCTGCTCGCCGAGATGCAGGTCGTCGCCCGCGCCCACCCGCGGGGGCTGTGGTGAGCGGCACCGGCGCGACGACCCCGACGGCGCGGAAGGGGCGGACGGGGCGGAGCGCCCGCGACGTCGCCGCGGAGGTGACCGACCCCGAGATGCCCATGCTGACCCTGGCCGACCTCGGCGTGCTCCGCGACGTCCGGACCGAGGGCGACACCGTGGTCGTCACCATCACCCCGACGTACTCGGGCTGCCCGGCCATGGCCACCATGCGCGACGACCTCGTGCACCGCCTGCGCGACCACGGCTTCGACCAGGTCGAGGTGCGGGTCAGCCTCAGCCCGGCCTGGTCGACCGACTGGATCTCCGCGCGGGGCCGCCGGGCCCTGGTCGAGCACGGCATCTCCGCCCCCGGGGCGGCACCCTCCCACGACGGGCCGGTCGCCCTGACCCTGACGCCGACGCGACGCGAGCTGACCTGTCCGCGGTGCGGGTCGCAGGACACCGCGCTGACCTCGGAGTTCGGCTCCACCGCGTGCAAGGCCCTCTACCGCTGCCTGGCGTGCCTGGAGCCCTTCGACCACGTCAAGGAGCACTGAGCCGTGACCAGCACCCCCACGCGCGCTCGCTTCCACGAGCTCGGCGTCGCCCGGATCGAGCACCTGACCGACGACGCCGCGGCGATCACCTTCGCGGTCCCCGACCACCTGCGCGAGGACTTCGACTTCCGGGCCGGCCAGTCACTCACCCTGCGGCGCACCGTCGACGGGCAGGAGCACCGGCGCTCCTACTCCATCTGCGCGCCCGTCGGCGGGCCGCCCCGCGTCGGCGTCCGCGTCATCCCCGGCGGCCTGTTCTCGCAGTGGCTGGTGCACGAGCTCCGCGTCGGTGACGTCGTCGACGTGCAGCCCCCCACCGGTGGCTTCCGGGCCGACCCCGGCCACGGCGGACGACACCTGTGCATCGCGGCCGGGTCGGGCATCACTCCCCTGCTGTCGATCGCCTCGTCGGTGCTGGCCGACCCCGGGGCGCGGGTGACGCTGCTCTACGGCAACCGGACGACGGGGTCGGTGATGTTCGCCGAGGAGCTCGCCGACCTCAAGGACCGCCACGGTCCGCGGCTCGACCTCGTGCACGTGCTGTCGCGCGAGCCGCGCGGCGTCGACCTGCTCTCGGGCCGCCTCGACGCCGACCGGCTGCGGCGCCTGCTCACCGCGCTGGTGCCGCTGCAGGCCGTCGACCACGTCTGGCTGTGCGGCCCCTTCGGCCTGGTCGCCGACGCGCGCGAGGTGCTCGAGGAGCTCGGCGTCGCGAGGGACCGGGTGCACGTCGAGCTGTTCTACGTCGACGAGCCGCCCCCCGAGGTCGACCGTCCCGAGGCCGTCGTCGGCGGCGACACCAGCGAGGTGACGATCACGCTCGACGGCCGCAGCTCGACCGCCGCCCTGCCGCGCGACCGGACCCTCCTCGACGGCGCCGCCGCCACCCGCGGCGACCTGCCCTTCGCCTGCAAGGGCGGCGTGTGCGGGACCTGCCGCGCCCACGTCAGCGCGGGGGAGA
>JBQGFI010000220.1:0-6003 GCA_052040065.1 Marmoricola sp. | reverse complement strand
CGGGCGATCCGGCTCACCATCTCCAGCCGCTGCGCCACCACCGCGACGTCGCGGACCGTGACGAGGTCCTCGATCTCCAGCGCGGACAGCGTCGAGGAGACCTCGTCGAGGCGCACCTTGTAGCGCTCGAGGGTGGCCAGGGCCTGGTTGGCGCGCGCGAGGATCTGCCCGGAGTCCTCCAGGGTGTAGCGGATCTCGCCCACGTAGATGGCGATGATCTGCATCGACTGCGACACCGAGATGACGGGGAAGCCGGTCTGCTTGGCCACCCGGTCGGCGGTGCGGTGCCGGGTGCCGGTCTCCTCGGAGGGGATGGTGTGGTCGGGCATCAGGTGCACGTTGGCGCGGTGGATCCGGGTGATGTCGCTGTCGAGCACGATGCCGCCGTCCATCTTGGCCAGCTCGCGCAGCGCGGTGGAGGAGAAGGGCACGTCGAGGGTGAAGCCGCCGGTCAGCAGGCCCTCGACCTCGCGGTCGAGCCCGAGCACGATCAGGGCGCCGGTGCGACCGCGCAGGATCCGCTCCAGACCGTCGCGCAGCGACGTGCCCGGGGCGATCCGGGCGAGCGTCAGGCGCAACCGGGCAGCGTCGTCGGTGCGGTCGGGGGTGGCCACGGGATCAGGGTAGTGGCTGGTGGTGCTGCCGGGGCAGCGCGCGCGGCCGGCGGTGGCGCCGATCCGCCACCGCGCCGGGCCGCGAGGTCATCGCACCTCGCCCGGCGGGCGCTCCAACCCGGCGACCCGGGTCTGCCGGTCGACCTTGAGGGCCTCGAGCGCCTGGCTCACGCCGTCGACCTCGAGCACGCGGAGCCCGTCGACCACCATGCTCTCGCCCGGGGCGTGCTGCCGGGTGGCGTGGTGCTCCACCGGCACCAGCGCCGAGCGGAAGCCCATCCGGGCGGCCTCGCCCAGACGCGCCCCGAGGTCGCGGACGCGGCGCACCTCTCCGGAGAGGCCGATCTCGCCGACCGCCACCACCTGGCGCGACAGCGGACGGTCCCACCACGCGGAGACGACCGCGAGCGCGATGGCCAGGTCGTTGGCCGGGTCGGTGAGCCGCGCCCCGCCGACGCTGGAGCAGAAGACGTCGTGGCCGTGGAGCCGGATGCCGGCGCGCTGCTGCAGCACCGCCAGGACCATCGCGAGACGGGCGGGGTCGATGCCCGAGGTGGTGCGGCGCGGCTTCTCCGCCGAGCTCGGCGTCACCAGGGCCTGCACCTCGCCGAGCATGGCGCGACGGCCCTCCATGCTGACCGTCACGCAGCTGCCGGGGACGGCGCTCTGGCGGTCGTCGAGGAAGAGGCCGGTGGGGTCGGTGATCGCGACGATGCCGGTGGCCGAGAGGTCGAAGCAGCCGATCTCGTCGACCGGGCCGTAGCGGTTCTTCACCGCCCGGACCAGCCGCAGCCGGGAGGTGCGCTCGCCCTCGAACTGGAGCACGACGTCGACGAGGTGCTCGAGCACCCGCGGGCCGGCGATGCTGCCGTCCTTGGTGACGTGACCGACCAGGACGACGGTGATGTTGCGCAGCTTGGCCATGCGGACGAGGGCGGCCGCGACCTCCTTGACCTGCGTGACCCCGCCGGGCACGCCGTCGACGTCGCCGGCGCTGATGGTCTGCACCGAGTCGACGACCAGCAGCGTGGGTCGCACGGCCTCGACGTGGCCCAGCACGGCGGCCAGGTCGGTCTCGGCCGCGAGGTAGAGCTCGTCGTGGATGCCGCCGGTGCGGTCGGCGCGCAGCCGCACCTGGGCCGCGGACTCCTCGCCGCTGACGTAGAGCACCCGCTGACCGGTGCGGGCGGTCTGCGAGGCCACCTCGAGCAGCAGCGTGGACTTGCCGACGCCGGGCTCGCCGGCCAGCAGGATGGCCGCCCCGGGGACGAGACCGCCCCCGAGGACGCGGTCGAGCTCCTCGACGCCGCTGCCGCGGGCGGTGGACTCCTCGATCGGCACCTCGCCGATGGGGCGGGCCGGAGCGCTGACCGGTCCGGCCTGCACCCGGCTGCGGGGTGCGGCGCGCTCGACGAGACTGCCCCAGGCCTGGCACTCGCCGCACCGGCCCATCCACTTCACGGTCTCCCAGCCGCACTCCTGGCACTGGTAGCCGGCCTTGGGGGACTTCGGGGCGGAGCGTTGCGATGCCATGCCCCGCAACCTAGGCGCCCGCACCGACAGGGCCGGGCGCGACAGGCGGACGACCGGGTCGCAGGGTCTCCGGGTCCGGCGGCGTCTACTGTTGGATCGTTCCACTCCGCCCCCGCGCCGCGGGGGCCCAGACGAGGTCGCCATGTCCAGCACGCCGCGCAGCAGCACCGGCCACCAGCCGGGTCGGCGCCGTGCCCGCGTCCTCGGCGGCGACGGCGTACCGACGCTCGCGACGGTCGCCGACGAGGCGGGGGTCTCGCGCCAGACGGTCTCCAACGCGCTGAACAACCCCGAGCTGCTGCGTCCCGAGACCCTGGTCCGGGTGCAGTCGGTGATCGAGCGGCTCGGCTACACGCCCAACCGGGCGGCCCGACAGCTGCGCACCCGGTCCTCGCACCTGGTCGGCCTGCGCTTCGAGCCCGCGCAGGAGGGCACCAGCAACGCGCTGATGGACCGCTTCCTGCACAGCCTGGTCGAGGCGGCCTCGCGCACCGGGCACCACCTGCTGCTCTTCTCCGGCGACCCCGACGACCCGCTCGACGGCTACGAGGACCTGCTGCGCTCCACCGCCGTCGACGCCTTCGTCGTCACCGACACCTACGCCGGCACCCCCCAGGCGGGCTTCCTGCAGGACCGCGGGGCGCCGTTCGTGGCCTTCGGGCGGCCGTGGGACGACCCGCGGGCCGACCACGCCTGGATCGACGTCGACGGTGCGGCCGGCTCGCGGCTCGCGACCGAGCACATGCTCGCCCAGGGCCACCGCCGCATCGCCTGGCTGGGCTGGGAGCGCTCGTCGCGGATCAGCCAGGACCGGCGCTCGGGCTGGGAGGCGGCGCTCCGCGAGGCCGGCGTCGACCCCGCCGGCCTCGGGGTCCGGCTCACCGACAACGTCGACGCCGCGCGGATGGCCGCCCACCGGGTGCTCGAGGACACCTCGGTCACGGCCTTCGTCTGCGCCAGCGACACGCTGGCCGTCGGGGTGCTGCACGCGCTCGCCGAGCGCCGGCTGCAGCCCGGCGTCCAGGTCGGCGTGGTCGGCTTCGACGACTCCGCGGCGGCCCAGGTCACCTGGCCCGGCCTCACCTCGGTGCGCCAGCCGCTCGAGCAGGTCGCGGTCGAGCTGGTGCGGATCCTCCACCGGGTGCTCGCCCACCAGCCGGTCGAGGAGCAGGGCCGCCTGCTCGAGCCCACCCTCGTCGTACGCCGCTCGAGCGAGCGCGGCTGGAAGCCCTAGCAGGCGGGTGGCGCAGCCGCCGCCGGTCGACCCGTACGCCGGGTGGCGGGCTCAGAAGGTGCGGGTCCAGAGGGAGACGGCGTAGTCGACGGTGAGGCCGTCGTGGGAGTCGAGCACCTCGGCGGCGACGTCGGTGGGGAACTCGATGCGCACCACGGCCTCGAGGTCGGCGCGCGAGTCGAAGGTCCAGGCCATGGCGACGGGGTGCCGCTGCCAGCCCTGCGACTCCCAGAAGCGGCGCACCGCGGCGCCGTCGACCTCGGGGTAGCCGCGGCGGAACCAGGTGCTGAACGTCGACGGCGTCAGCGGGTCGTTGTCGATCACGAAGGCACGGCCCCCGGGGCGCACCACGCGGTCGAGCTCGGCGAGCCCGGGCTCGCAGCCGGGACCGAAGAAGTAGGCCCACCGCGCGTGCACCACGTCGACGGAGGCGTCGGGCAGCGGCAGCGCCTGGGCGGTGCCCTGCAGCACCGCGACGCGGGGCGTGCGCCGCGTGCGTCGCGCGGCGATGGCGGCCAGGTCGGGGTGCGGCTCGACACCGACCACCGAGGCGGCCTCGGTCGCGAAGAAGGGCAGGTGGAAGCCGGTGCCGCAGCCGACGTCGAGGACGTCGAGGCCGGACCACCCGCCGAGCCCGCGCATCAGTGCGGGCAGCGCGCCGGCGCGGTCGACCGCGCCGTTCTCGATCTCGTAGACGTGCGGGTGGTGCCAGATGTTGGGGCTGGGTCGAGCCCCCTCCGGCAGCGGCCGGTCGCTCAGAGCCGGACCAGGCCGTGGCGGGTGCGGAACTGCGCGGCGACCACGCCGGGCGTGCCGTGGGGGGCGACCCAGTCGACCTTGACGCCGCCGAGGGGCTGGTCGACGGACTGCCCGAGCCACTCCGAGACCCGGGCGGGGTCGCCCGCGATCTCGAGGCACTCCAGGGTCACGTCGCCGGTGGCGCCGGCGCTCGGGTGGTCGCCGGGTGCGCCGTCCCACTGGATGAAGAAGGGCAGCTGCGGGTCGGACTGCAGGCCCTTGACCCCCAGCTGGCGCCAGTGCAGCTCGACGCCGTCGGGGCGGTGCCGGTTGCCGTTGACCGCCTCGCGGCCCAGGCGCTGCTCGTGGGGGGCGATGTCGTCGACCGCCACGACCCAGCCGAGCCAGCCGCCACCCAGGGCCGAGCGGGCGCGCACGGCCTGGCCGAAGGGCGCCTTGTCGGACGCCGGGTGGTCGAGCACCTCCACCACCTCGAGGTAGGTGTCGCCCGTCAACGGCAGGATCGCGTTGCGCGTGCCGAAGCGGGGATGCACCCCGCCGGCGCGGAAGGTCTCACCGAGCTGCTCGGCGAGGCGCTCTGTCGTTCCTGCGAGTCCGCCCGGGCCGGCTGCGAAGACGATGTGATCGAGACGCATACCTGATTCTCACCTCTGGAGCAACGACCGCACGCACCGGGGGTCGCTCAGGTCACTCCCAGGGTCTCGGCGAGCACCTCGAGGTGGTGGTCGAAGAGGACGGCGGGATCGGCGAAGGGCTCCGCGCCGTACTGCCCGAAGACCTCCCAGCTCACGGCCCCGAAGAGCGACGGCCACACCAGCAGCCCTCGGGCGAGCACGCCCGTGGGCACGTCGAGGGCGACCTCGCGACGCAGCACGTCGAGGTCGGCCTTGAGCCGTCGCGGGAGCGGTGGGCCGGACGGCGCTCGCAACCGGTCGGCGCGCCAGGCGCGCTCGGCGATGCCCATGAGGGCCACGGCGACGCGGGTGCCGGGCACGGTCGTCCGCTCGGCCGGCGCGGCGTACCCCGGGACGGGCGTGCCGAAGAGCAGTGCGTAGCGGGAGGGCTCGGCCAGTGCCCACGCGCGCACGGCGCGCCCGAGCGCCCGCAGCTCCGCGCGGGGACCACGAGCGCGCCGCACCGCCTCGTCCACCGCGTCGCCGAGCTCGTCGTAGGCGTCCACGACCAGCAGCGTCAGCAGCTCGTCGCGGCTGGCGACGTAGCGGTAGATCGCCGAGGACACCACGCCCAGGTCGCGGGCGACCGCGCGGAGCGAGAGTCCCTCGGCGCCGTGGGTGGCCAGGTGGTCGCGCCCGATCCGGGTGATGTCCGCCATGGTCTGCTGCCGCGCGCGCTCTCGAGGGGTGCCTGCCATGAGGTGATCCTGTCCCCACGTGTTGAGCACCGTCAACAAAAGAGAGCGGTGCTCTTGTTTCTCGGTCGCAACGCGTGCACCCTACAGCAACACAGAGCACCGCTCTCGCACACAGGGAGGTACGCCACATGGACACCGAGACGCACGTCGTCACCGGAGCGGGACCCGTCGGGACGACGGTCGCGCTCCAGCTCGCGGAGTCGGGGGCGCGGGTCCGCCTGCTCACCCGGTCGGGCAGCGGACCGGACCACCCGGCGGTCGAGCGGCTGCGGCACGACGTCTCGCGGCCCGACGGCCTGGCCGCGCTCCTCGAGGGCGCCACCGCCGTCCACCACTGCGTGCACGCCTCGCGCTACGAGGCGGCGACCTGGCGCCGCGAGCTCCCCGCGACCGAGCAGGTGGTGATGGACGCTGCCGTGGACGCCGGTGCGGTGGTGGTCTTCCCCGAGAGCCTGTACGCGTACGGCGTCGTCGACGGCCCGATCACCGAG
>JBQGFI010000219.1:0-1562 GCA_052040065.1 Marmoricola sp. | reverse complement strand
CACCCGACGCGGTTGAGCACGCAGAACCCCGACGGGTCCAAGCCGTGCCGCGCGAAGCCGGCGCGCACCGCCGACCACCACGCGAGCTCGTCGTCGCCGGCGAGCAGCGGCCCGGAGCGGGCCAGCCACGCGAGCGCGCCGTCGGGGTGCTCGAGACCGTCGAGGGCACGCTCGACCAGGTCGACCCGCAGGCCGTGGGTGGTGGCCGTGGTGCCGGCGGGCGGCAGCGCGACACAGGTCTCGTCCTGCTCCCCGCCGGGATGACCGACCCAGCACCGCGTCGGCCACGTCCGGCGCAGGCCCGCGGCGGTGACCAGGCGGCGTACCTCCTCGTGCATGCCGGGTGCCCAGGGCGGCAGCTCGCGCGGATGGGGGTGCTGCGGCTCGGTCACCGGCCCACCCTGCCGTGCCCCGCGGCGTACGCCGGGGCCGTCCACAGGCGGGCTCGGCCGGCGGCCGGGCCCGGTGGCAGGATGCGGACATGGGCTACCGGATCGCACAGGACGAGCAGGCCGACCGGGTGCTGGGGGAGCACCCCTTCGCGCTCCTGACGGGCATGGCGCTGGACCAGCAGTTCCCCATGGAGCGGGCCTTCGCCGGGCCGGCCAAGATCCTGGAGCGCTTCGGCTCCCTCGACCCGGCCGAGATCGCGGCCGCGGACCCCGAGCAGTTCGCCTCGCTGTGCGCCGAGCCTCCGGCCGTGCACCGCTTCCCGGGCTCGATGGCGGGCAAGATCCAGGCGATCGCCCGCATCGTGGTCGAGGAGTACGACGGCGACGCCTCGCGGCTGTGGACCGAGGCCGCCGACGCGCGGGAGCTGATGCGACGGCTGCAGGCGCTCCCGGGCTTCGGCAAGCAGAAGGCGCAGATCTTCACCGCGCTGCTCGCCAAGCAGGCCGGCTGCCGCCCCGAGGGCTGGGAGGCGGCGGTCGGCGACTACGCGCTCGAGGGGTACCGTTCCGTGGCCGACGTGACCGACGAGGCGACGCTGGCCAAGGTGCGCTCCTACAAGAAGGAGCAGAAGGCCGCCGCCCGAGCCTGAGTGTTTGATCCCTTGGTCTCCGTGACAGAATGACTACAGCGGCCGGCTTGACACCAGCGGGTCGCTCCGTGCCCTGGCACGATTCTGAACGTTTCCTTAAGACCCACCTGGAGAGTTGGTTCGTGAGCCCTTCCTCAGCGAGCACCACCGCGAAGAAGACCTCAGCCAAGGCCCCGGCCAAGAAGGCCCCGGCCAAGCGCGCTGCCAAGACCGCGACGTCCGCGGAGGAGATCCAGGCGGCGGCGGCCACGGTCGGACCCGACGGCAAGACGGTGCTGGCCGACGTCCCCGACGAGCAGTTCGAGAAGGACGTCGCGGCCGACCCCACCATCAAGGAGGACGAGAAGGAGGCGACCTTCGTCGTCTCCTCCGCCGACGAGACCGACGAGCCCGAGCAGCAGGTCATGGTGGCCGGCGCGACGGCCGACCCGGTCAAGGACTACCTCAAGCAGATCGGCAAGGTCCCGCTGCTCAACGCCGAGATGGAGGTCGAGCTCGCCAAGCGGATCGAGGCCGGCCT
>JBQGFI010000218.1:0-4555 GCA_052040065.1 Marmoricola sp. | reverse complement strand
CGGCGACCCGGCGCGGGTGTGTGCGCACACGCGCCGGGTCGACGTACGCGCGACGGGTCAGGTGGTGCCCATGACGAGACGGGGGTCGAGGCCGAGGGTGGTGAGCACGGTGCGGGCGGCGTTGCGGCCGGGCCGGCCGCTCACGGAGCCGCCCGGGTGGGTGGTCGAGCCGGTCAGGAAGAGACCGGGCAGGTCGGTGTCGTAGCGCTGCCACCCGGCGAGCACCTCGTCGTCGGCCGCACCGGACGGCGGCACGAACTCCCCGCCGTGGCAGGAGCCGCCGAGGTTCTGCGGGTTGTGCGCGGCGACGTCGAGTGGCGACTCCGTGCGCATCGCGAGGACGTCGTCGACCTCGAGGCCGCGGCAGCGGCGGCGCACGAGGTCGACCAGCCGCGCGCCGACGGCGTCCTTCTCCTCGGCCCAGGAGCGGCCTCCGGAGAGCTGCTCGGGCGCGATCGTGAGGATCTTGAAGGTGCCGCCACCGGAGTCCGGGCGGCGGCTCGGGTCGACCGCGGTCTGGTTGACCACGAGCAGCCAGGGGTCGTCGGTGTCGACCTCGCCGGCGGCGAAGCGGTCGAGCTGGCGGGCGAAGCCCTCGGCGGTGCCGAGTCCGGCGGCCGCGCTGGCCAACCCGTCGGGGCCGTAGCCGAGGTCGTCCCGCAGGGCGGCGTGCACCGCGAGCACGCTCAGGCCGGGGCGCCACCGGTCCCGGGCCTCGACCAGGTCGGCGGTGGGTGCCGCGCCCTCGACCATGCCCGCCAGGCGCGCGAGGTGCCCGCCGGCCACGACGGCGAGGTCGGCCCGCAGCTCCCGCCCGTCCGCCAGTCGTACGCCGTGGGCGCGCTCCCCGTCGGTGAGCACCTGCGTCACGGCCGCGTCGCACAGCACCCGGCCGCCGTGGGCCTCGATGACCGCGACCAGGGCGTCGGGCAGCGCCTGGCTGCCGCCGACCGGCGTGGTCCAGCCGTGGTCGAGGCGGCCGACCGCGAGCGAGGAGGGCAGGAAGCCGGTGCCGGGGCGCCGCGGGTCCTGGATCGTCGCCATCGCCAGCCACAGCACGAAGGAGCGCACCACGGGGTGCTCGAAGCGCTCGTGCACCACGTCCCACGCGCTGCGCCGGCGCAGCTCCAGGTAGCGCCGGGTCACGTCGTCGTCGGGGTGCGGCAGGTGCGAGCTCCACCGCCCGTGCGCGGCGCCCAGGCCGCCGCGCCACTCGGCGACCATGAGCTCGAAGGAGCGGGCGTCGGCGCCCGACCAGCGCGCGAGCTCCTCGACCGTCGCGGCGAGGTCGGGTCGCATGACCAGCAGGTCGCCGTCGTCCTGCGGCATCACCACGGCGGGGTCGGTGGTGAGGTAGCGCAGCCCCTGGTCGGCGACCAGCCCGAGCTCGTCGTCGCGCACCAGCGGGTTGTTCTGGATCAGCACGTGGGCGCTGCTGCAGGAGTCGTGCGCGAAGCCCGGCAGCGTCAGCGCCTCGGTGCGGGTGTTGCCGCCGAGCCCGGCCTCCGCCTCGAGCACCACGACCTCCAGCCCGGCGCGCGCCAGGTACGCCGCGCAGACCAGGGAGTTGTGGCCGGCTCCCACCACGAGCACCTCGGCCCGGTGGGGGGTCTCCTCGACTCTGGGTGTCATGGACCGTGAGCATCGCGGCTGCCACAACCGTTTGCAACAGCCAGGGGTGGAACCGGTCTGCTCCAGTGGTGACCAGCAGGGGGCGTGACCGGTTCGTTGCGCTGTGATGCTTGACACGGTGTGGCGTCGTTCACAAGACTGCGAAGCCCGCAATCGTTTGCGGCACCACGAGGAGGAAAGATGTCCCACCCATTGTTCCGTCGGGGCGCCGCCCTGGCCATGACCGGTGTGCTGGCCACGACGCTGGCGGCGTGCGGAGGCGGCGGCGACTCGGGCGGCTCGGACTCCGACGAGCCCATCCGGATCGGCTCGTCGCTCCCGCTGACCGGCGAGTTCTCCCAGCCCGGCAAGGCCGCCAACGAGGGCTACGAGGTGTGGGTCGAGATGGTCAACGAGGCCGGCGGCCTGCTCGACCGCGAGGTCGAGCTCATCGTCAAGGACGACGCCTCCAACCAGAACACCATCGTCGCCGACTACAACGCGCTGATCAGCCAGGACAGGGTGGACCTCCTCCTCGGGACCTTCTCCTCGCTGCTCAACCTGCCCGCGTCGGCCGTCGCGGAGAAGAACCAGATGCTCTACGTCGAGCCGGCCGGCGGCTCGCCCGAGCTCTTCAGCCGTGGCTTCGAGTACCTCTTCTTCGCCCAGCAGTCCACCGCCGACCGCCAGGGCCTGCTCTTCGCCGAGTACATCGCCGGGCTGCCGGAGGGCGAGCGGCCCGAGACGGCGGCGTACCCCACGCTCGACGACCCCTTCGCCATGCCCGTCGTCGAGGGGATGCGCGAGATCCTCGAGGAGGCCGGCGTCGAGACCGTCTACAGCGAGACCTACGCGATCGACACCAAGAACTTCGACTCGCTGGTCTCCTCGATGCGCAGCGCCGACCCCGACATGGTCGTGCACGGCGCGCAGTTCGAGGACGGCATCGGCATGACCCGCGCGATGCTCAAGGCCGACTTCACCCCCGACGTGCTCTTCCAGACCAACGCGCCGTCGTTCCGGCAGCAGTACGAGGAGTCCGTCGGCGCGGAGAACACCGAGGGCGTGACCTTCGGCGTCAGCCACTCGCCCGAGGCCGACAGCCCCGGCAACCAGGAGTTCGTCGACAAGTACGAGGAGATGTTCGGCACCCGCGAGGTGCCCGAGGACGCCGCCGACGGCTACGCCGCCGGTCAGGTGCTCCAGGCCGCGGTCGAGGCCGTCGGCAGCATCGACGACCAGACCGCGCTGGCCGACTGGCTGCGCGAGAACGAGGTCGAGACGATCCTGGGCGACCTGTCGTGGAACGACGACGGCTCGCCGACCGGTGACTTCCTCATCGGCCAGTGGCAGGACGGCGTCCCCGAGATCGTGCTGCCCGAGGAGGTCGCCACCGCCGAGATCAAGCTGGGCTGGCAGCCGGGCGGCGCCGGCTGATGACCGAGCTGCTCCAGACCCTCGCCCTCGGCCTGCTGCTGGGGGGTGTCTACGCCCTCGCGGCCAGTGGTCTGACCCTGATCTTCGGGGTCATGAAGGTGATCAACATCGCGCACGGCGCGTTCGTGATCCTCGCCGCCTTCATCACCTACTGGGTGTGGGAGGCCTTCGGCATCGACCCGCTGCTGGGCATCTTCATCACCACTCCCATCGTGTTCGCGCTCGGCTGGATCACCTACAAGGTGGTCGTCTCGCCGATCCGGACGGCGCCGATGGCCTCGACCGTGCTGCTGACCTTCGGGCTGGCACTCGTGCTCGAGGGGGCGATGGGCGAGATCTGGGGCAACAACTCGACCGCGATCCGGCCGTCGTACGTCGACCAGTCGTTCCTGGTGGGCGGGGTGTTCCTGCCCAAGGCCCAGGTGTACGGCGGCCTGATCGCGATCGTGGTGCTCGGCCTGCTCTGGCTGGTGCTCACCAAGTCGTGGCTGGGCCGGGCGATCCGGGCGGCCGCCAGCAACCCCGCCTCCGCGGAGCTCGTGGGCATCAAGGTCGCGGCCGTCGCCGCCCTGGTCTTCGCCCTCGGCATCGCGGCGGCGGGGGCGGCCGGCGCCATCACCGGGGTGCTCTACCCCTTCGTGCCGGGCTCGCACTACACCTGGATCGCGCGACTGCTCGCGATCGTGGTGCTCGGCGGCCTCGGCAGCCTCAACGGCGCCGTGCTCGGCGCGGTGCTCTTCGGCCTCGCCGAGACCTTCACCGCGTCGTACTGGTCGCCGGCCTGGGCCACCGCCGTGCCGTACGCCATCGTCTTCGCGGTGCTGCTGGTGCGCCCGCAGGGGCTGATGGGCACCCGACTCCGAGAGGATGCCGTCGCGACATGAGTGACACGACCACTGCCGAGGCCGCCCCGGAGGCCGCGCCGGCCCGTGGCACCGACCCGCTGCTGTGGGTGGGTCGCGGGATCGCGGCCGTCGCCGCGCTGCTCCTCGTGGCCTTCCCGCTGCTCAGCGACGACGTCTACTACCAGAACATGATCATCTTGAGCCTGGTCTTCGCCGTCGGCGCCAGCGGGCTCAACATCATCAGCGGCTTCGCCGGCTACATCTCGCTCGGCCAGGGCGCCTTCATCGGCCTGGGCGGCTACACGATCGGCGTGATGTGCACCAAGCTGCCCGACTCCAACCCCTGGGTGTGGGTGCCGCTCGCCGGCGTGGTGGCCGCCCTCGTCGCGCTGGTGCTGGGGCTGGTGTCGCTGCGCTCGAGCGGGCCGGCCTTCGTGATCATCACGGTGGCCTTCCTCTTCCTGGTGCAGGTCATCGCGGTCAACTGGAAGTCGCTGACCAACGGCACCAACGGCCTGACGCTCCCGCTGCCCGACTGGGACCGCGACATCTTCAACCTGCCCTTCTACTACGTGCTGGTCGCCATCTTGGCGCTGCAGCTGCTGATGACCTGGCAGATCCGCCGCACCAAGCTCGGCATGGGCCTGATCGCGATCCGCGAG
>JBQGFI010000217.1:0-5689 GCA_052040065.1 Marmoricola sp. | reverse complement strand
AGTGGTGCGCCGTCGCCAGCGAGCGGGACCGGGCCCCCGACGCCGTCGCCGAGGACGAGGCCGTCGTCACCCCAGCCGGCGTAGGCGGCTCCTTCGGCGGCGGGGTGGAGCAGCGCCCACTGCCGCGCGAGCCGCAGCTGGCCGACCTGGGCCTCCTGCTCGTCCGCGCGGGCCTCGACCATGACGTCGAGGACCTGCCGCTTGGGGAGGTAGGGGCTGGGCTCCATGCATGGATTCTACGCCTGCGCAAGCGTCAATAGAACAAGTGTTCGACGATCTGTGGAGAACTTCTCGGGCGCTAGCGGCGGGCCCTTCGAGGCTCGCTGGCGCTCGCACCTCAGGGACCCGAGGCCTCGGGTGGTCGAGGAAGGCGCGCAGCGCCTGTCTCGAGACCTGGTGAGCGGGCGGCGTACGGAGGGTCTCGAGAGGGTTGCTGCGCAACCTCCTCGACCACCCGGAAGTAGCTGCGTGGCCTCCGCGACCACCCGGGGGACGGTGCGCTAGTCGTCGTCGCCCTCGGCGTAGGGCTTCTCGGACTCGTCGTAGTCCTCGGAGTCGGTGAACTGGCCGGCCTCGACGTCGAAGTCGCGCTGGGTGTTGTCGACCTCGGCGGCGTCGGGGCGGTGGTCGGGGTCGAGGCGCTCGGCGCGCTCGGCCTCGACCTGCTCGGGGTCGGGCTCGGTGCTGGCGTCGGTCTCGGTGTCGGGCTCGGTCTCGCGCTCGCTGTCCACGGCTGCGCTCGTACCCCGCGCTTCGTCCCCGACGCAGACTGGGAGGCATGACGATCCGGACACGCACCCTCGGCGACCTCTCCGTCTCCAGCCTCGGCCTCGGCTGCATGGGGATGTCGGAGTTCTACGGCACCCCCGACGAGCAGGGCGGCATCGAGACCATCCACCGCGCGCTCGACCTGGGGGTGAGCTTCCTCGACACCGCCGACATGAACGGCCCCTTCACCACCGCGCGCGTGGTCGGCCGCGCGATCGCCGACCGGCGCGACCAGGTCGTGCTGGCGACCAAGTTCGGCAACGTGCGCGGCGAGGACGGTGCCCGGCTCGGCATCGACGGCTCGCCGGAGTACGTGCGCCGGGCGTGCGACGCGTCGCTGGAGCGGCTCGGGGTCGACCACATCGACCTCTACTACCAGCACCGCGTCGACCCGACGGTGCCGATCGAGGAGACCGTCGGCGCCATGGGCGAGCTGGTCGAGGCCGGCAAGGTGCGCCACCTCGGGCTCTCCGAGGCCAGCGCCGCGACCATCCGCCGCGCCCACGCCACCCACCCGATCACCGCGCTGCAGACCGAGTACTCGCTGTTCACGCGCGACCTGGAGGACGAGATCCTGCCGGTGCTGCGCGAGCTCGGCATCGGCCTGGTGCCCTACTCGCCGCTGGGTCGCGGACTGCTGACCGGCACCATCACCGCGCCGCCCGCCGACGGCGACAGCCGCGGCACGGCGTACTTCCCGCGCTTCCAGGGCGACGCGCTCGACGCCAACCTCGCGCTGGTGCGGCGGGTGCAGCAGCTCGCCGCCGACAAGGAGTGCACTCCCGGACAGCTGGCGCTCGCCTGGGTGCTGGCGCAGGGCGAGGACGTCGTGCCGATCCCCGGGACCAAGCGGGTGCGCTACCTGGAGGAGAACGTCGCGGCCACCGACGTCGACCTGACCGCCGACGACCTCGCCCGCCTGGAGGAGGCCGTGCCGCGCGACGCGGTGCAGGGCGAGCGCTACGGCGACATGAGCCACATCGACGCCTGAGCGCGGCCGGGACTACCGTGCGGGCATGACGAGCGAGCAGGTGACCGGGTGGCGCACGCACGGCGAGCTGGTGGCCTGCGAGGTCGGTGACGACGCGATCGCGCGGGTGCGCCTCACGCGACCCGAGAAGCTCAACGCGCTCACGCTGCAGACGCTGCAGGAGCTGGTCGACGTCGCCCACCGGCTGCGCCGCGACCGCACCCTGCGGGCGGTCGTGCTCAGCGGCGAGGGCAGCTCCTTCTGCGCCGGGCTCGACTTCGCGACCGTGATGCGGTCGCCCGGTGGGGTGGCGCGCGCCTTCGTGCCGCTGCCCTGGCGGGGCACCAACCTCTTCCAGGAGGCCTGCTGGGCGTGGCGGCGGCTGCCGGTGCCCGTGATCGCCGCGGTCGAGGGCCACTGCCTCGGCGGCGGGCTGCAGATCGCCCTCGCGGCCGACTTCCGCGTGGCCACCCCCGACTCGGAGTGGTCGGTGCTCGAGGGCCGCTGGGGGCTCATCCCCGACATGAGCGGGATCGCGAGCCTCAAGCAGCTCGTCGGCATCGACACCGCCAAGCTGCTCACGATGTCGGCCCGACGCCTCAGCGGTGACGAGGCCCACCGGCTCGGCCTGGTCACCGAGCTGGCCGACGACCCGCAGGAGGCGGCGCTGGTGCTGGCGCAGGAGCTCGCCACCCGCTCCCCCGACGCCCTGGCCGCCACCAAGCGGCTCTTCGACCGCACCTGGACCGCCTCGCTGCGGCGCACCTTCGCCGCCGAGCGCGCCGAGCAGCTCTTCCTGCTGGCGGCGGAGAACACCAAGCGCGCCCGGCGGGCGGCGTACGCCCGGCTGGCGCCGGAGTACGGACCCCGCGCACGCCGCTGAGCGGCACCACTAGATTGGCGGCATGGCCACCACTGCACTCGGACCCGACCCCGCCCAGACCTCCGGCGAGCTGCCCGCCGTCGGGAGCAAGGCTCCCGACTTCACGCTGGTCGACACCGACCTCAAGGAGTTCTCGCTGGGCGACCTGCCCGGCCGTGCCGTGATCTCGATCTTCCCCAGCATCGGCACCGGCGTCTGCCAGGCGAGCGTGCGGAAGTTCAACGAGCTCGCCGCCGGCCTC
Organism: Marmoricola sp.; assembly: GCA_052040065.1. GTDB lineage: Bacteria > Actinomycetota > Actinomycetes > Propionibacteriales > Nocardioidaceae > Marmoricola. The sequence continues at coordinate 2,827 of JBQGFI010000217.1, read as the reverse complement.
GAGGACACCACCGTGCTCAACGTGTCGGTCGACCTGCCCTTCGCGCAGACCGCCTTCTGCGCCGCCGAGGGGCTCGACCGCGTCAAGGTCGGCTCGGCCTTCCGCTCCTCCTTCGGCGACGACTACGGCGTCCGCCTGACCGACACCAAGTTCGAGGGCCTGCTGGCCCGCGCCGTGGTGGTCGTCGACGCCGACGGCACCGTGCTGCACAGCGAGCTGGTGCCGCAGATCGGGCAGGAGCCCGACTACGACGCCGCGGTCTCCTCGCTAGCCTGACGAGGACCCCCGACGCAAGGAGCCTCCCGTGGAACTCGCCGTGCACGTCTCGCAGCTGAGCTGGGCCGGTGGGGCCGAGCAGATGGCCACCACGCTGGCCGAGGTCGCCCGCACCGCCGACGAGGGTGGTGTCGAGACCCTCACGATGATGGACCACTGGTTCCAGATGGAGGTCTTCGGCGGCCCCGCCGAGCCGATGCTCGAGGGCTACACCGCCCTGGGCTTCCTCGCGGGGCAGACCCAGCGCATCGAGCTGGGTCTGCTCGTCACGGGTGTCACCTACCGGCACCCGGGGCTGCTCGCCAAGACCGTCGCCACCCTCGACGTGCTCAGCCGCGGCCGGGCGATGCTCGGGCTCGGCGCTGCGTGGTACGACCGCGAGCACCACGGCCTCGGTGTGCCCTTCCCCCCGATGAAGGAGCGCTTCGAGCGGCTCGAGGAGGCGCTGCAGATCTGCGCGCAGATGTTCGGGCCGGACGAGGGCCCCTACGAGGGCACGCACTACCAGCTGGCCGAGACGGTCTGCCGTCCCGCGCCGGTGCGCGAGGGTGGCCCGCGGGTGATGATCGGCGGCAGCGGCGAGCGCAAGACGCTGCGCTTCGTGGCGCAGTACGGCGACTCCTGCAACCTCTTCCCGGTGCCCGACGACGAGCTGCGCCACAAGCTGGAGGTGCTCGACCGGCACTGCGCCGACGTCGGCCGTGACCCCGCCGAGGTACGCCGCACGGTGCTGGCCCGCGACGTGCTCGCCGACGTCGACGGCTTCCTGCGCCAGGCCGAGACCTGGGCCGAGATGGGCTTCACCCAGGTGTGGGTCGGCCCCGGCAACGACGACCCCGTCGGGGCCACGGAGCGCTACGTCACCGAGGTGCTCCCCCGGCTGCAGCAGATCGGCTGACCCCGACCTAGGGTCGGCCCCATGAGCGACCTGATCTCGCAGGCCCGGGCCTGGATCGACGACGACCCCGACCCGCAGACGCGGGCGGAGCTGGAGCGGCTGCTGGCGGACGGCGACACCGAGGAGCTCGCCGACCGCTTCTCGGGACCGCTGGAGTTCGGCACGGCCGGGCTCCGCGGGGCGATGGGCGCCGGCCCGCACCGGATGAACCGCGTGGTCGTGCTGCGCGCGGCGGCCGGCCTGGCGGCGTACCTGCGCGAGACGGGGGCCTCGGGCCCGGTCGTGATCGGGTACGACGCGCGCCACGGCTCGGAGGCCTTCGCCCGCGACACCGCCGAGGTGATGTCGGGCGCCGGGATCGCGGCCCGGCTGCTGCCGCGCCCGCTGCCGACGCCGGTGCTCGCCTTCGCGATCAAGGACCTCGGCGCCGCGGCGGGCGTGATGGTCACCGCCTCGCACAACCCGCCGCAGGACAACGGCTACAAGGTCTACCTGGGCGACGGCAGCCAGATCGTGCCCCCGGCCGACTCCGGCATCGCCGCGCAGATCGCGGCGGTGGGCCCGGTCGCCTCGGTGCCGCGCTCGCAGGACCACGTCGAGGTGCTCGACGACGAGGTGCTCCGGCGCTACCTGCGCTCGGTGGTGCGGCTGACCGGGGGCGGCACGCACGACCTGCGGGTCGTCTACACCCCGCTGCACGGCGTCGGCCGCGACGTCGTGGTCGCGGCGATGCGCGAGGCCGGCTTCGCCGAGCCGCACGTCGTGGCCGCGCAAGCGGAGCCGGACCCCGACTTCCCGACCGTCGCCTTCCCCAACCCCGAGGAGCCGGGCGCGATGGACCTCGCGCTCGCGCTGGCCGACGAGGTCGACGCCGACGTCGTGGTGGCCAACGACCCCGACGCCGACCGCTGCGCGGTGGCGGTGCCGGGCCCCCAGGGGTGGAGCATGCTCAGCGGCGACGAGGTCGGCGCCCTGCTCGCCGACCACCTGCTGCGGCTGCGCCGCGAGGGCACCTACGCCACGACGATCGTCTCCTCCTCGCTGCTGGGCAAGCTCGCCCGCTCGCGCAAGCAGCTCTACGCCGAGACGCTCACCGGCTTCAAGTGGATCGGCCGGGTGCCCGACCTCGCCTTCGGCTACGAGGAGGCGCTCGGCTACTGCTGCGACCCGCGCCACGTGGCCGACAAGGACGGCGTCTCGGCGCTGCTCGTGGTGCTCGACGTCGCCGCCCGCGCCAAGGCCTTCGGCAAGACGCTGCGCGACTTCCTCGACGAGCTGGCCGAGGAGCACGGCCTCCACGCGACCGACCAGGTCTCGGTGCGGATGAGCGACCTCGCCGCGATCCCCGCGGCCGTCGACCGGCTCCGCTCCGACCCGCCGCGCTCGCTGGGCGGTCTCGACGTCGAGCGCGTCGACGACCTGGCCCACGGCTCGGCGTCGCTGCCGCCGACCAACGGGCTGCGGCTGGTGCTCGAGGGAGTCGGAGGGGGCCAGGCGCGCGTCGTCGTGCGTCCCTCCGGCACCGAGCCCAAGCTCAAGTGCTACCTCGAGGTCGTCGTGCCCGTGGGCGAGGGCGGGGTCGACGCCGCCCGCATCGCGGCCGCGGGCCGCCTCGACGCCATCGCCACCGACCTCAAGGCCGCCGCGGGGCTC
>JBQGFI010000216.1:0-3481 GCA_052040065.1 Marmoricola sp. | reverse complement strand
GCGCCGCCGGGAGTGGGCCGGGCGTGGGACCGGTCCGGGTCAGCCCGCGGGCACCCACTGGTGGCGCACCGGGCGGGGCTCCTTGCCGCGGAAGGTGGCGGCGAACCAGCTGGAGGTCCACGGCGTCGCGCGGGTGACGCGCTTGCCGCTGCCCGGGGCGTGCACCATCTGCACCTTGCCGCCGCTGCGGCCCAGGTAGATGGCGGCGTGGTAGACGCGGCCGCCGGAGTGGAAGAACATCACGTCGCCGCGGCGCAGCTGCGACTTGCTGATCTTGCGGGCCGCGCCCGCCTGGGCCGAGGAGGTGCGGGGGATCTTGATGCCGGCCTTGCGGAAGCTGTACTGCAGCAGGCCCGAGCAGTCGAAGGCGTTGGGACCGGTGCCGCCCCAGCGGTAGGGGTCACCGAGCTGCTGGAGGGCCACACCGGCGGCCCGCTCGGCGCCACCGCGCTTGGCGGCGTGGGCGTCGCCCGCGGGGCTGAGGAAGACCAGGCCGACCGAGAGGCAGAGGAGGAGGAGCAGGCGTGCGGGCACGCGGACGAGCGAGGACATGGGTGCCTTTCCCACGCCTGCGAGGTGAGCTGTCGGGTTGGAGCCGGGAAAGTGCTCTGCCGCTGCTCGCGCAGCGACTTCACCCCTAGCGACGCGGGCCCGGTGCGTGCCGGGCCGGTGCGTCGCGGTGGAACCGTGGTTCCCCCACTCCTGCCCCGTCGATGGTGTCGGACGGACCCTCGGCTCCGGCGGGCAGGACTCGGCGTACCGGGCGGGGGCTGCGCTGTGCGCCCACGCAGCGTAGGCGGTGACCGGTCGCGCGGTCCAGGGAACCCCAGGATCATGACAAATCGGACGCCCACCCTGCCCGATCGGACAGGTGTGGGGGTGCGGGAGCACGCCTAGCCTGGGGACGACCCCGGAGGCGAGACGGACCGGGACGAGAGCGCCTGCCCGGCACTTCGACCTGCCTTCTGCCAACCTTCGGCCGGTACTCTGCGCCGCACCTGCGAGAGGACGCCGCCGTGAGCACTCCCACCACCCTGCACCCGGGTGGCGTGGCGCGCCGGCACAGCGCCCCGCGCGGCGTCACCCGCGACGTCCCCGCCCCCCGGCCCCCCGTCGTCCCGCTGCCCGACGAGCTCGTGCTGGGCGGCGTGCCGTCGTTCGGGGGCGCCGACGACGACGAGACCAACGACCTCGCCCTGGCCTCGGTGGTGAAGTTCCACGCCCCCGAGGTGGTCTTCGGCCTCGGTGCCCTCGACGAGGCGGGGTTCGCCGCGGCCCGGCTGGGCGCCCGGCGCCCGCTGGTGGTGACCGACCCCGGTCTCCTCGAGGCCGGCTGGGTGGAGGTGCTGCTCGACCGGCTCCACGAGGCACGGCTCGCCCCCCAGGTCTGGTCGGCGGTCACCCCGAACCCCAAGGACCACGAGGTCCGCGCGGCGTACGACTTCTACGCCGGGCAGCAGTGCGACGTCATCATCGCGATCGGCGGGGGCTCGTGCATCGACGCCGCCAAGGGCGTGGCCATCCTCTCCAGCAACGACGGCGACATCCTCGACTACGCCGGCGTCGACCAGGTGACCCGGCCGATCCCGCCGCTGCTGATGATCCCGAGCACGTCGGGCACCGGGGCCGACGTCTCGCAGTTCTGCATCGTCACCGACACCGAGCGGTCGGTGAAGATCACCATCATGGGCCGGGCGCTGGTGCCCGACATCTCGCTCACCGACCCCCGGCTGCTCACCACGATGCCCGACGCGCTCAACGCCGCGACCGGCCTCGACGCACTCACCCACGGCATCGAGTCCTTCGTCTCGCTGGCCCACAACCCGCTCGCCGACATCCACGCGCTGAGCTCGGTGCGGCTGGTCTGCGGCCACCTGCGCACCACCATCGACCAGCCCACCGAGGAGCGCGCGCGGGCCAAGATGGCGCAGGCCAGCCTGCAGGCCGGGCTGGCCTTCAGCAACGCCATCCTCGGGGCCACCCACGCGATGAGCCACCAGGTCGGGGGGCTGCTCGACGCGCCCCACGGCGTCGTCAACGGCGTGCTGCTGCCCCACGTGATCCGCTACAACGCCCAGGCCTCGCCCGACCGCTTCGTCGCCCTGGCCACGGCGGTCGGCCTCGAGGTCGGCGCCATGCCCGGTGTCGAGGCCGCCGAGCTGCTGGCCGAGCACGTGCGCCGCCTCGCCGACGACGTCGGCGTGCCCCGGGGCCTGCGCGACCTCGGGGTGACCGAGGCCGACGTGCACCAGATGGCCCACACCGCGCTCGACGACGCCTGCCTCACCACCAACCCGCGGGAGGCGGACGAGGCGGACGTGAGGCGGCTGTTCCTGGGCGCCCTGTGAGGGCGGCGCTGTGAGGGCGGCGCGGTGAGCCCGCGGTCGCTCGACCCGCGCCCGGAGCTGGCCCGGCTCACCGGGGTCCGGTCGGGCAAGCGCTCCTACTACCGGGCCTACGTCGCCTCCGACGAGCGGATGCAGCGCGCGGTGACGGCGATGGACTCCATCTCCCGGGCGCTGGTGCGCACCGTGGAGGGCCCGCGGGGCCTGCTCGAGGAGGTGGTGCGGGCGGCCGCCGCGCACCTGGAGGCCGACTGGACCCTGCTCGCCCTCGGTGACCGGCAGCTGACCGGTGCCCGACCGCGCTTCGTCGGCGTCGACGCGCAGGGGCGCGTGCACGACGCGGAGGCGACGCTGCCGGCGTCGGTGCGCCAGGTGCTGGCCTCGGTGCGCGCCGGCCGCCACGCCGAGGTCGCCCGCCCCAGCTGGGTGACGGTCCCGATGATGCTGGAGGGACGCCGCATCGGCAGCCTGGTCGCCCACCACGGCCTCGTCGACGAGCCCGAGCCCGGGGACCTCGCGGTCGTGCGCATCCTGGCCAACCAGGCGGCGGTCTCGCTGCACACCTCCGAGCAGTACCAGGCCGGGCTGTCGCTGCACCGCCGTGCCCAGCAGCTCTACGACGAGGCGACCGCGCAGTCGCGCGACCTCGCCGCGCGCACCCGCGAGCTGCGCGAGGTCGAGCAGCGGCTGCAGCTGGCGCACCAGCGCGAGCTGCTCGACGGCGAGCGCCACCGGATCGCCCGCGAGCTGCACGACAGCGTGACGCAGTACGTGCTCTCGGCCGGGATGGCCGTCGAGGTCGCCCGGGGCGAGGCCGAGGCGCTGGGGGCGGCGTCGGTGGTGCGCGAGCTGGTCACCGCCAAGCAGCTCTCGGGCGAGGCGGTCGAGCAGCTGCGCCGGGCGATCTTCGCGCTCTACCAGCCGCACGGCGACGAGGTCGCCTCGCTGCCGGAGCTGGTGCGCGAGGTCGCCGCGCACCACGAGGGCCGGCTCGCGGTGCAGGTGCGCACCCACGGTCGCCCGCGGGCGCTGGCCGAGGCCGGCGACCACGAGGTCGCCCGAGCCGTCGGCGAGTCCCTCTTCAACGTCGTCGCCCACGCGGGGGCCGCCCGCGCCCACGTGCTGCTGCGCTACCG
>JBQGFI010000215.1:0-4939 GCA_052040065.1 Marmoricola sp. | reverse complement strand
AAGGTCACCTCGATCAACTACAACACCTCCCTGCTCGACCAGGACGCGAGGTGCAACCTCGGATGAGCAAACCCTTCCGCGAGCGCAACCCCGTGATCATCGGCGCGGTCAGCTTCGCCGTGCTGGCGGCGCTGCTGCTGGCCGCCTTCAACGCCGCGAGCCTGCCCCTGATCGGCGGCGGCGACGTCTACCGCGCGGCCTTCTCCGACGCCAGCGGGCTCAAGCCGGGCGACGAGGTCCGCATCGCCGGCGTCCGGGTGGGACAGGTCGACACCATCGAGCTCGACGGCAACCAGGTGGTGGCGGAGTTCCGCGTCGACACCCCCTCCCGCTTCGGCACCGAGACCGAGGCGGAGATCAAGGTGAAGACGCTGCTCGGCGACATGTTCCTGGCGCTGGCCCCGGCGGGGGAGGGGCAGCTCGAGGGCGGCAGCACGATCCCCCGGGAGCGCACCCGCTCCGCCTTCGACGTCGTCTCGGCCTTCGAGGGGCTGGCGCAGCGTGCGGAGGACATCGACACCGACCAGCTCGGCGAGGCCTTCGACACCCTCGCGGAGCTCACCGACGACACCCCGGCGGCCTTCCAGGGAACGCTGCGGGGTCTCTCGCGGCTCTCGCGCACCGTCGCCAGCCGCAACGAGGAGATCGGCACGCTGCTGCAGAACCTCGACACGGTCTCCGGCACGCTCGCGGCGCGCGACGACGACCTGATCGAGCTGATGCGCAGCAGCGACGTGCTGCTGCGCGCGCTGGTGGCGCGCCGCGAGGCGGTCAACACCCTGCTCGTGTCGACCAGCCGCTTCTCCCGCGAGATCACCCGTCTGGTGCGCGACTCCCGGGCCGACCTCGCGCCCGCGCTCGACAACCTCGAGGGCGTGGTCGACACGCTGCTGAAGAACCAGTCCAACATCGACGAGTCGCTGCGCCTGCTGGCGCCCTTCTACCGGGTCTTCGGCAACACGTTGGGCACCGGGCCGTGGTTCGACACCTACATCGCCAACCTGCCCCCCGCCCCCGCGACCCCGCTGGCGGGTGAGAACTGATGAGGTCCCTCGGAAGGCTCGGTCCCGTCGCGGCGGGCGCCCTCGTGCTGGCGCTGCTGGCGGCGGCCCTGGTGGCGTTCTGGCCCGGGGGCGGCACGCGCACGCTCACGGCCGACTTCCCCCGCACCGTCTCGCTCTACGAGGGCTCCGACGTGCGGATCCTCGGCGTCCCGGTCGGCAAGGTCGAGACGGTCACCCCCCGCGGCACGGTGGTGCGCGTCGAGCTGAGCTACGACGACCAGTACCAGCTGCCGGCCGACGCCCAGGCCGTCATCGTGGCGCCGTCGATCGTCGGCGACCGCTACGTGCAGCTCACGCCGGCCTTCGAGGGCGGCGAGGCGCTGCCCGACGGCGCGCGGCTGTCGGTCGAGCGCACCGCCACGCCGCTCGAGCTCGACGAGATCTTCGGCTCGCTCAACGAGCTCAACATCGCGCTCGGCCCCGAGCAGACCAACCGCCCCGTCGAGGGCGGGGTCGGCCCGCTCACCCGGCTGCTCGACTCCACCGCGCGCAACTTCGGCGGCCAGGGCGTGCAGTTCAACCAGACGATCCAGGACTTCAGCCAGCTGACCAAGACGCTCTCCGACAACGAGGACGAGCTCTTCGGCTCGATGGAGCAGGTGCAGCAGTTCACCAGCACGCTGGCCCGCAACGACGACGTCGTCCGGCGCTTCAACGACTCGCTCGCCGGGGGCGCCGAGGTCCTTGCCGGTGAGCGCCAGGAGCTGGCCCGGGCGCTGCGCGACCTCGGGGTCGCGATGGCCGAGATCCGCACCTTCGTGCGCGACAACAAGGCGTCGCTGAGCACCAACATCAAGGGCCTCAACCGGATCAGCAAGACGCTGGTGAAGCGGCGCGACGCCCTCGACGAGATCCTCCGGGTGGCGCCGGCGGCGCTCAACAACCTCTTCCTGGCGGGCAACTCCGAGGCCGAGACGCTCGACACCCGCGACAACATCTCCGAGCTGCTCGTCTCGCTCGAGGAGGACCCCGTCACGGCGATCTGCACGCTGGCCGGCGCCACGGTCGGGGGCGAGCGGTGCGACTCCATCGCCGGCGCCGTCGGCGACATCCAGGAGGGGCTGCCCGCCCTGCCGGCCGGTCGCGCCGGCGCGCTCGAGCAGGGCGCGCCCCGGTCGAGCACCACCACCGGCGAGGTCGACCGCTCGCTGGGCGGCCTGCTGGAGGTGGAGGAGTGAGCCTGATGTCCCGCACCCGCACCGCCGTGGTCGGCGCGGTCGTCGGCGCGCTCGCGCTCACCGGCTGCTCGGTCTACGACGCTCCGCTCCCCGGGGGCCCCGACACCGGCGACGAGCCGATCCAGGTGACCGCCCGCTTCCGCGACGTGCTCGACCTGGTGCCCCAGTCGACGGTCAAGCTCGACGACGTCAACGTCGGCAAGGTGACCGCGGTCGACCTCGACGGATACGTCGCCGAGGTCACCATGTCGGTGCGCCGCGACGTGGAGCTGCCCGGCAACGTCGCGGCCCAGATCCGCCAGACCAGCCTGCTGGGGGAGAAGTTCGTCTCGCTGGAGCGGCCCTCGGACCCCGCCGCGGAGGCGCTCGGCGACGGCGACGTCATCGGACTCGACCGGACCGGCCGCAACCCGGAGGTCGAGGAGGTCTTCAGCGCGCTCGCGCTGCTGCTCAACGGCGGCGGCGTCGGCCAGCTGCGCAGCATCACCCGCGAGGTCAACGCCGCGCTCGGCGGCCGCACCGACGAGATCAGGTCGGTGCTCTCGCAGCTCGAGCAGTTCATCGGCCAGCTCGACGACAACAAGGCCGCCATCATCGCCGCGATCGAGAACACCAACCGGCTCGCCAAGCGCGCCCGCGACCAGGAGGCCACGATCGAGGCCGCCCTCGACGACGTGCCCGGGGCGCTGCGCTCGCTCGACGGTCAGCGCGAGGACCTGGTGAAGCTGCTCGAGGCGCTGACCCGGCTCTCCGACGTCGGCACCGACGTGATCCGTCGCTCCAAGACCGCGACCATCAACAGCCTGCAGTCGCTGGGCCCGGTGCTCGAGGGGCTCGCCGACGCCGGCGACGCGCTGCCCAAGGCGCTGCAGGTCTACCTGACCTACCCCTTCATCGACGAGGCCGTCGGCCGCGACCCCCAGGTGGCGCGCAACCTGCACATGGGCGACTACACCAACCTCTCGGTCGACCTCGACCTCGACCTGCTCGACCTGCCGCTCCCGGGCCTGCCGGGACTGCCCGAGGAGGTGTGCGCCCAGCTCGACGAGGTGCTCGCGCAGACCCGCACCAACGTCGACCGGGCCGTCGAGCAGGCGGTCGCCGCGCTGCCGGACAACCCGCTGATCGGCGACGCGGACCAGGAGCGGCTGCGCCGCGCCCTGAGCGAGGAGCTGCTGGCCGCGGCCCTCGAGACCGCGCGCGAGAACTGCCGGGCCCCGAGCGTGGAGGACCTCCTCGCCGACGCCGGGGCCGTGCTCCCGACGCTGCTGCGGACGCTGGAGATCCTCACCCGGACCCAGGTGCGGCAGCTGCTCGCCGGCACCCTCGGCGACGTGGGCGACGCCCTCGGCGGCGCGACCGGCGGGGTGCTCGGAGGTGAGGGCAGCGGGGTGCTCGGCGACGTCACCGGCGGCCTGACCGGGGGCCTCACCGGTCGGGCGGCCCCGGCGTACGACGGCGACCGCGACCAGATCGACCCCTTCGACCTCGGCGCCCGCGGGCTCGACCCCGGCGTCGGCACGCTGCTGCTGCAGGGGGTGGCGACCAACCGATGATCACCGCACGCACCAAGCGACAGCTGCTCGTCTTCGCCGTCATCACGCTGCTCGGCGTGACCTACGTCGGCGCCCGCTACGCCCAGCTCGACCGGCTCTTCTACGACCCGACCTACACCGTCTCGGCGGCGTTCGCCGAGTCCGGCGGCATCTTCACCGACGCGGAGGTCACCTACCGCGGCGTGCAGGTCGGGCGCGTCACCGACATGCGGCTGACCCGCGACGGGGTCGACGTCGAGCTCTCCATCGACAAGGAGCACGACCGGATCCCGGACGACGCCCTGGCCCTGGTGGGCAACAAGTCGGCGGTCGGCGAGCAGTACGTCGAGCTGCAGCCCGAGACCGACGACGGCCCCTACCTCCGCGAGGGCTCGGAGATCGCCTCGGAGAAGACCGAGACGCCGGTGCAGACGACCGAGCTGCTCACCAACCTCTCCAACCTGGTCACCTCGCTCCCGCAGTCCGACGTGCGCACCGTGATCTCCGAGGCGGGCGCGGCCTTCCAGGGCACCGGCGACGACCTCGCGCAGATCATCGACACGCAGAACTCCTTCATCGAGACCGCGGACGCCAACTTCGAGACCACCCGCCGCCTGATCCGTGACGGCCGCGTCGTCCTGCAGACCCAGCTCGACAAGGAGTCGGCGATCCGCTCCTTCTCCCGCGACCTCGCGCTCTTCACCGGCACCGTGGCCGACAGCGACGCCGCGCTGCGCCGCGTCATCGAGGAGGGCTCGGCCACGGCCGACGAGCTGCGCGTCTTCCTGGAGCAGAACCAGGTCGACCTCGGCGAGCTGATCAACAACCTGGTGACCACCAACGAGGTCGTGGTGAAGTACCTGCCGGGCATCCGGCAGCTGCTGGTCGTCTACCCCTACGTCGTCGCCGGCGGCTACACCGTGACCCGCGAGCAGGGCGACGGCACCTACAACGCCCGCTTCGGCCTGGTGCTGACCACCGACCCGAAGGTGTGCTCCGAGGGCTACGAGGACTTCCGCCAGCCCAGCGACCGCGAGAACCTCCCGATGCCGACCGACGTCGGCTGCACCGACGGCAGCACCACGCTGCGCGGCTCGGAGAAGGCGCCGGGTCGCGCCGGGACGGCCTACCGCTCGCCGGTCGCGTCGTACGATGAGTCCGA
>JBQGFI010000214.1:0-1865 GCA_052040065.1 Marmoricola sp. | reverse complement strand
GGGCGGCTGGCTGGTGGTGGCGCTCGCCGTGAGCGGTGCCGACTCGCTGCTCCGCGCGCTGCTGGGGGCCGGGCCGACCTGGGCGCCGGACGTCGCGCCGCCGTCGCGCTGACAACGGACCTAACGGACACTTTCGGGAGGGTCGTACGGCGGTTCGGCAAGGGCTGCGCCGTGGCGCCTCCCGAACTCGCCGCACCGGTCTAGGGCGGACAAGCAGGTCGCACCCCATCAGGTCGACCTGAATCGCCCGGGGATGGACGATCTGGACGTGCCCGTCGTCCGTCCCGCTGCCGCCCCGCGGCGTCTCGCCGCCGTCGCCCTCGTGGCGCTCGCGGCGATGCTGCTCGGCCCCCTGGCCGAGGCCCCGGTGACCCCCGCGGCCGCGCCCGTGGCTCCCGCCGCCCCGGCGGCGCCCGCGGTCGGGGAGTCCACGACCGCCGCGGTGGCGACCTCGACGCGCGCCAAGCGTGCCGCGGCGAAGAAGCGGGTGCTGGCCAAGAAGCGCGCGGCGGCGAAGAAGCGCGCCGCCGCCCGCAAGCGCGCGGCGGCCAAGCGGGCGGCGCTGGCGTCCGACCCGCGGTGGACCGGCGGCACGATCCGCTACCACGACGCCCTGCCCGACGCGTGGGACTGGAGCCTGCGCACCGCCGTCGCGCAGTGGAACGCCTCGGGCGCCGACCTCACGCTGGTGGAGGTGGCCCGCCCCGACCAGGCGCAGCTGGTGGTCTCCTACGCCCCGATCGGCGACTCCTCGGGCCTGGCCACCGTCGGCCGCACGGCGGGCGCCTTCGTCCACCTCAGCGACCGGTACGCCGCGCTCGACGCGCAGGACCCCTACTACCGGGTCGAGGTGATGGGCGTGCTCACCCACGAGCTCGGCCACGTGCTGGGCCTGGATCACGTCGACGGCTCGTGCGGGCTGATGAGCACGATGATGGACATCGTCGGGTGCGGCATCTACGACATGGCCGACCCCGAGCACTACCGCTGCGACGTGATCACCCGCGACGCCGCCGCCCTGGCGGTGCGGTCCTACGGCGGCACGGTCGCCGCGCCGCGCGGGGGTCGCTGCACCGTCGGCGCCTGACCGCTGACGTGAGACGGGCGTACCACCATGCGGACATCCGTGGCAGACTCGACGCCGTGCCGCAGGAGCAGATCATTCCCTAGCGCGACGAGCACCCGCCCGTCGCGCCGCCTCTCGTCCCCACGGGAGGCTTTTTTGTTGCACGCACGACGCCCGCACCGACCGGAGGACCGGAGATGACCGCCAGGCCCGCGGACCAGTTCCACGTCTACGACACGACCCTGCGCGACGGCGCCCAGCAGGAGGGCCTCAACCTCACCGTCGCCGACAAGATCGCGATCGCCCGTCACATCGACGGCCTGGGCGTCGGCTTCATCGAGGGCGGGTGGCCGGGGGCGAACCCCAAGGACACCGAGTTCTTCCGGCGGGCCCGCGAGGAGCTGCGGCTCGAGCACGCCCAGCTCGCCGCCTTCGGGGCGACCCGGCGCGTCGGCGTCCCCGCCGCCGACGACCCGCTGGTCGCCGCGCTGCGCGACTCCGGGGCCGGCGTGGTGACCCTGGTGGCCAAGTCGCACGACCGTCACGTCGCGCTGGCGCTGCGCACCACCCTGGAGGAGAACCTCGCGATGGTGCGCGACACCGTCGCCCACCTGACCGCGGAGGGCCAGCGGGTCTTCCTCGACGCCGAGCACTTCTTCGACGGCTACCGCGACAACCGCGACTACGCCCTGGAGGTGCTGCGCACCGCCTTCGAGGCCGGGGCCGAGGTCGCCGCGCTCTGCGACACCAACGGCGGGATGCTGCCGGGCTGGGTCGCCGACGTCGTCCACGACGTGGT
>JBQGFI010000213.1:0-1760 GCA_052040065.1 Marmoricola sp. | reverse complement strand
TCCCGTCCAGCCCGAGCCGCCGGTCCGCACGGTCGCCGACGCCTCGAACGCCGCGGCCCGCCTGCTCGAGATCGCGACCCGCAACGCCGACGAGCTCGTCGAGGACGCCAAGAACGAGGCCGACCGCATCGTCGGTGCCGCTCGCACCAAGGCCGAGCGTCTCGAGGGTGAGTCGAAGTCCAAGGCCGACCGGATGGAGGCGGACGCCCGCCAGCGCTCGCAGATGCTCGACTCCGAGACCGCCGAGCGTCGCCAGCAGATGTTCGGCGACCTCGAGAAGGAGCGCGACAAGCTCAACGGCGACGTGGAGACGCTGCGCCAGTTCGAGCGTGAGTACCGCTCGCGCCTCAAGACCTACTTCACCCAGCAGCTGGAGGCGCTGTCGAACGGCAGCGACAGCCAGGCTCCGGTGGACAGCGGTCACGGCCCGAAGCGCCTGCGCTCGGTCCTCGGTGACGACGAGGGCTGAGCCCTTCGCACCACCCGCTCCACCACGCTCGACGAGACGGTCACCCATCAGGGTGGCCGTTCTCGCATTTCGGCGAGCCGAGGTTGGCCTGCCCCGTGGCAGCGGATACCCTCCGTGCGACCGTGTGGCTCGAGCCACACCCAGAGCTTGGGGAGGCCCTCGGACATGGCTGGCACCACGCGTAAGTCCCTCGCCGGGTCTGCTGCCGCGGCCGCGAAGCGGGTGATCGGCCGCAAGAAGCCTGCCGGGTCGAGCACCAAGGCTGCTCCCGCGAAGACGGCTGCTCCCGCGAAGAAGACCGCACCGGCCAAGAAGGCGGCTCCGGCGAAGAAGGCGGCTCCGGCCAAGAAGGCGGCTCCCGCCAATAAGGCGCCGGCGAAGAAGGCGGCACCGGCCAAGAAGGCGGCACCGGCGAAGAAGGCTGCTCCCGCGAAGAAGACCGCACCGGCCAAGAAGGCGGCTCCCGCCCAGAAGGCGCCGGCGAAGAAGGCGGCACCGGCCAAGAAGGCTCCCGCCCAGAAGGCGCCGGCGAAGAAGACGCCGGCCAAGAAGACGCCGGCCAAGAACGCGGCACCGGCCAAGAAGGCGGCTCCCGCCAAGAAGACCCCGGCCAAGGCCACCCAGACCGCACCCGCACAGAAGGCATCTCCCGTGACGAACTCGGCAGCCGCGAAGAAGGCAGCACCCCGCAAGGCCACCCCGGCGAAGCTCGTCGTGCTCGAGGGCGAGGACGCCTGGACGCGCAGCGAGCTGAACGAGGTCGTCCAGGAGATCAAGGAGCACCGCGAGCGCCTCTCCGAGTCGGTCGGCCACGCCGAGGAGGAGCTCTCGCGCCTCATGCGCGACGCCGGCGACGGCGCGGGGCACGACCAGGCTGACGTCGGCGCGACGAGCTTCGAGCGCGACCACGAGCTCACCGTCCTGGCCAAGGAGCGCGAGACGCTCGGCCAGCTCGACCGCGCGCTCGCGCACATCGACGACGGCACCTACGGCGTCTGCGACTCCTGCGGCAACCCCATCGGCAAGAATCGGTTGATGGCGGTGCCGCATGCCACACTGTGCATGTCATGCAAGCAGCGCGAGGAGCGTCGCTGAACCCCAGCGACACGGCCGATCACGGCCCGTCCCGGCGGCGCCTCGACGCCCGTCTGGTGCTCGCGGCGATCGCTGTGGTGGCCTACGCCGCCGACCTTGGCTCGAAGCAGTGGGCCCTGTCCGCGCTGGTCGACGGCGACAAGCCGCTGGTCGGCGACTGGTTCACCCTGCACCTGACCTTCAACCCGGGCGCAGC
>JBQGFI010000212.1:0-3071 GCA_052040065.1 Marmoricola sp. | reverse complement strand
GGGCGCGCCGTGCTCGAGCCGCTCGAGCACCTCGACGTTGTCGAGCGGCCCGTCGCCGCGGGGGGCCCGGACGCCCGGCGCGGCGGGCGACACCGCGTGGTCGCGCCACCGGCGCCACACCACGAAGGGCGGCGCGAGCTCCTGCGCGGCCAGCCGGGAGCGCCACGGCTCGGGACCGAGGCCCGAGGAGCCGGCGACCAGCCGCTGCAGCGCCCCGCGGTCGCCGGCCAGCACGACGGCGTCGGCGGCGAGGTCGCCGTGGTCGGTGGTCACCACGACGCCCGGGCCGCTCGTGTCGACCGCGTGCGCGCTCGTGCCGGTGCGCACGTCGACCCCCGCGCGCGCGAGGTGGCGGGCGAGCGGCCGCCACAGGGCGGTGTCGAAGTCGTCGTCGGGCACGTCGAAGAGCAGCCCCTCGGCCGACCCGAGGAAGTAGGTGTGGAACATGGCCACGAGCTCGCCGGCGGAGAAGTCGGCGGGGTCGGCGAAGAAGCTGCGGGCGAAGACCTCGAGCGCGAGGTGGCGGGCCTGGTCGGGGAAGCGCAGCCGGTCGAGGAAGTCGGCGGCGCTGACGCCGTCGTAGCGGGAGAAGGTCGCCGGGAAGTCGACGTCGACCAGCTCGGTCGCCGCGGCCACGTCGACCTCGCGCAGGTCGCGCAGGGCGAAGGTCGGCGAGCGGCGCACGAAGTCGACCACGTTCCACGGCGGGCGGGTGGCCAGCCCGGCGAAGCTGTCCTCCGGGCCGTCCTTGAGCTGGAGCGGGTAGTCCGCGACCGGGCGCAGCCGGGCCAGGGCCGGGTCGGCGCGGCGCAGCAGCGCGCGCAGGTTGTAGTACTGGCGGAAGAAGGCGTGGAAGCCGCGGCTCATCGCGACCGGCCCCTCGGGCGTGGGGACCGACCAGGCCGCGACCCGTCCCCCCAGCTGCGCCTCCCGCTCCAGCAGGGTCACCCGGACGCCGCGCTCGGCGAGCCCGGTGGCCGCGCTCAGCCCCGCGATGCCGCCGCCCACCACGACCACGTGGTGCCGCGCTGCGTCGCCGGGACGGCCGCCCTCGGCCGGGTGCCACACGGCGCGCGGGTCACGGCCGGGCGTCCAGCGGGTCACTCCGGCACGCGGCCGACGAAGGTGTGCAGCACGCCGCGCTGCCAGCCGGTGAAGCTGCGGCTGCGGACGTCGGCGAAGCCGGCGCCGACCAGACGCCCCCGCAGCCGCGAGGCGCCGTCGAAGTCGACGACGCTGCGCCACAGGTAGCGGTAGATGGGGCTGCGCGGCGCCGTGAGCACGCCCAGGGGCACCACCACGCTCCAGGTGACCGCGGTCCACACGGCCCGGGCCCGGCGGCTGTCTCGGACGCTGTACTCGTGCAGCACCAGCGCGCCACCCGGCCGCAGCCACGTGCGCAGCTGGGCGAGCAGCTCGTCGCGCCGGCTCACGTTGCGCACGAGGTACGCCGCGAAGACCGCGTCGACCTCGCCGGCGGCCGGCAGGCCGTCGACGTCCCAGCGCCCCTGGGCGAGCTGCTCCGCGTCGGCCTGCACGAAGCGCACGTCGCCGGCCCACCGCTTGCGTCGCGCCTGCGCGAGCATCCCGGCCGAGCCGTCGACGCCGACCAGCTCGTGGGGCAGACCGGCGCGGCGCAGCTCGGTCTCGAGCGCCCGGGTCGAGGCGCCGGAGCCGCAGCCCAGGTCGACCACCCGCACCGCGCGGGTCGCCGCCACCTCGCGCAGCTGGTCGACCAGCACGCGCGCCGAGGCCTGCAGCTGGCGCTGGTAGCCGGGGTTGAGGGCGACCATCAGGTCGTAGGTCGACGCCACCTCGTCGAAGAGCGCGGGCACCTGCTCGCCCCGGCTGGCGGTCTGGGTCATGCGCGGCCCTCTCGTGCGGTCTCGGCGCGGCGCTGCTCGCGCCGCCGTGCGCTGACCCAGCAGAGCAGCGCGGTGGTCACCATGCTGAAGCCGAAGAGGAAGTCCTCCACGGGGATGTCCCACGGCACCCGCACGCCGAGCGTCTGGGTGTCGTCGTAGAGCACGATCGGTGCGGAGAGCTTGGTCAGCCACCCGTCGACCGGCACCTGGAAGGCCAGCACGATCGCCATCGCCACCCAGTACTGCGGCTCGCGCAGCAGCCCGGTGCGCAGCCACCAGCGCTCGGCCGCCAGCACCAGCACGACCGAGAGCACCGCGAGCACGGTGTACTCCGGCATCAGCCCGCCCCCTCCGTCGACGTCGACGGGGTGCGGCGCCGCCCGCGCAGCCTCGACCAGAGCGTGCCGACCGCCTCGTAGGTGAGCAGCCCGCAGATCGGGATGACCACGAAGAAGACCAGCTCCTCCAGCGGCATCTCGAGGGGCAGCAGCACGCCGGTGGTGTAGCGCTCGCTGTAGGTCCAGTGGCCGCGCACGATGCCCACGACGTCCCAGACGCCGAAGATCACCACCACGACCCCCACGGCCGCCAGCAGCCGCCGCGGACGGCGCCAGACCCGCGCCCCGATCACCAGCTCCAGGGGGAGCGTCAGCAGCAGGCACGCAGCCATCAGCATCAGGTACTGATACTGGTCCACGACCCCGATGCTAGGGGCTGGCTGGGCAGGGACGACGGCCGGCCGGACCACCGCCCGACGCCCCGCATGGTCGGGTCGCGCACGGGTACCCCACTCCCCACGTGGGATCGCTGACCGGGCCGCCTCCTGCCAGGCCCCCGGTGTGTGATGCCCCACCGCGCCGGGGGTCGCCCCCCACCCGTCGTCGTGGGTACCCCCACCTCAGCCCCGCCGGTCGAGCACTCCCCCCGCGCTCCCGGCGGGGTCTCACCGCGCCGCCGACCCGGTCCCCCAGGCGCGAGCGCAGCGAGCCTCGCAGGGCCCGTCAGGTCAGGCCGGCCGGCCCAGGCCCTCCGGCAGCGCCGGTACGCCGCCCGGCGACACCGCCTGCGTCGGCGTGAGCACGGCGTCCGCCCGAGGAGCAGCCACCTCCGCCCTTCCCGCGCCTCTGCCCCGCCCTCGCACGACGCCGCACCAGCCGAGGTCGCGAGCCGCCCACCGGGCGAACCAGACCACCCGCGACCCGAGCA
>JBQGFI010000211.1:0-12307 GCA_052040065.1 Marmoricola sp. | reverse complement strand
CTTCTTGTCGTCGTCGACCACGACCGTCTCGGCCGGGTCGTCGGGGGTCGTGACGGGGTGGGGCTCCTCGGCGGAGTCGGCGATCGACTCGCCGGGCTGCGAGCCCGTCGGCGCGGGCGCGGGCGTCGGGGTCGGGGCGGGCGAGGGGGTGTAGGAGGACTGCCAGTTGTCCTGGTTGCCACCGGCGAGCTTGCGGGCGACCAGTGCGCCGACACCGGCGAGCGCCGCGATCAGCAGCAGCTTCTTCTTCTTGCTCGTGCTGGGCTGGGGCTCCTCGCCCTTGAGGGCCGCGGTCGCGGCGGCGCCGCGGCTCTGGGCCTCGGCGGCGAGGGCCGCCGCCTGCTCGCGGGCGTCGTGGAGGGTCTGGGTGGCGGTCGCCGCGACCTGGTCGCGGGTGCTCTCCAGGCGGGGAGCGACCTCCTTGTCGAACTGCTCACGCAGCTCAGCGACCTTGGGGGCGAGCGCGCCGCGGGCGTCGGAGGCGGCGGTGGTGGCGGCCGTCGCGGCGTTGGCGCGGGCCTCGACCAGCTTGGGGCCAAGCTCGTCACGGGCGTCGGAGAGCTCCTCGCGCACCTTCTGCACGTGCGGGGCCAGGGCGTCGGAGATGTCCTGCGCGAGCTCCTGCGCCTGCTCGACGATCTTGTCCTTGCGGCTCTTCTTGAACATCTCTGGGATCTTCCCTCTCCTGCTGTGGCACGTGTCGGTGTCGGCCGGCCGGGTGCGGGCGCCGCCACGATCCAGCCAACCACACGAGCGTGTACCCAGGCACGGGGGTACTACCCGCTCCGGTCCCGCCCGCGCGCAGCCGCGTGGCAGGATCGTCCCGACGAACCGCACCCTGCGAAAGGCACTCATGTCCGACCTCAAGGCCACCTTGTCGACCAACCGCGGCGACATCGTGCTCAACCTGCTGCCCGACCACGCGCCCGCGACGGTGGACAACTTCACCTCCCTGGCCGAGGGCACCAAGGACTACCGCGACGACGCCGGGCGCAGCGGGGAGAAGTTCTACGACGGACTCGTCTTCCACCGCGTCATCGAGGGCTTCATGATCCAGGGCGGGTGCCCCCTCGGCACCGGCACCGGCGGCCCCGGCTACAAGTTCAAGGACGAGTTCCACCCCGAGCTCGTCTTCGACCGCCCCTACCTGCTCGCGATGGCCAACGCCGGCCCGGGCACCAACGGCTCGCAGTTCTTCATCACCGTCGGCGCCACGCCGCACCTCAACCGGCGCCACACCATCTTCGGCGAGGTGGCCGACCAGGCCAGCCGTGACGTCGTCGACGCGATCGCGGCGACCGCCACCGACCGCTCCGACCGTCCTGTCGAGCCCGTGGTGATCGAGTCGGTCACCGTCGACCGGGCGTGAGCGACCCCGGCGGCGCCGGCAGCCGCGAGCAGCGGCAGGCGCCGCCGGTCTGCTACCGGCACCCCGACCGCGAGACCTACATCCGCTGCCAGCGGTGCGACCGGCCGATCTGCCCGGACTGCATGCAGCCCGCCTCGGTCGGCTTCCAGTGCCCCGAGTGCGTGCGGGAGGGCAGCCGGAGCACCCGCCAGCACCGCACGCCGTACGGCGGTCGCCGGGTCGCCGACCCGCGGCTGACCAGCTTCGTGCTGATCGCCCTCAACGCGGCCGTCTTCCTCGCGATCCAGGCCACCGGGCGGGGCCGCAGCCGGCTGGTCGACTACCTGGCGCTGCTGCCCGACTCCGCGATCGGTCGGGGTCCCGACGGCCTGCCGGTGGTGATCCAGGGCGTCGCCGACGGCGCCTACTGGCAGCTGCTGACCTCGGGCTTCACCCACGTGCAGCTGCTCCACATCGGCTTCAACATGCTGGCCCTCTACTTCCTCGGGCCCACGCTGGAGAGCGTGCTGGGGCGGGCGCGCTTCCTGGCCGTCTACCTCGCCTCGCTGCTCGGCGGCTCGGCCGCGGTGATGCTCTTCACCGCGCCCAACGTCCCCACGCTCGGGGCCTCCGGGGCCATCTTCGGCCTGATGGGCGCCCTGGCCGTGCTCTCGCTGAAGGTGCAGGGCCAGGCGCAGCAGATCCTGATGTGGATCGGCATCAACCTGGTGATCACCTTCACCATCCCCGGGATCTCCTGGCAGGGGCACCTCGGGGGCCTGGTCGTCGGCGCCACGCTGGGGGCCGCGATGGTCTACGCGCCCCGCCAGCGCCGTGCGCTCGTGCAGTGGGCGTCGGTCGGCGGCGTGGTGCTGGTCTCGCTGGTCGCCATCGTGACGCGCGTCGCCGCCCTGGCCTGAACCACCAGGTCAGCGCCGACTTACACGCGTGTAGTTCTCCACAGGGTTCTCCCCAGGTGTGGACAACTCCGCGGCGTCGGCCTGCCTACTCCCACTTCGTGGCGAAGGCGAAGCCGACGGCCATGAAGCCGACGCCGACCAGCAGGTTGTACTGGTCGAGGTCCTTCATGACGGGGATCGGGCCACCGGAGCCGATGAAGTAGAAGAGCACGATCCAGACCAGCCCGAAGAGGAAGCAGCCGAGCATCCCGACCACGACGCCGCGGGCGCGGCCGAGCGGGGTCTTCTTGTGGGCGGCCACGATCAGGCCGACGTAGATGGCCAGGAAGCCGATCAGGTAGTTGTAGCGCTCGAGGTTCGCCATCCAGGGCAGCGGGTTCTTGGGCGCGTCGGCCTCGGCTCCGGGGATCTCGACGTACAGCGCGGCGTCCTTGGCCAGGTTGACGTAGACGGCCATCCACACGATGCCGGCGACGACGAGCAGCACGGCCACCGTGGTGCGGACCACGGAGGTCTCGTAGCCGCTCGTGGTGATCTTCTGCTCGGGGGCGCTGCGCTTGGCCACGGTGCTCCTCGGTCGGTCTGGGGAAGTCAGGTTCGGGCCCCGCACGGCGGGGACCTGGTCCGTTAGCGTAGTGGTGCACCCGCCGAGACCCGAGCCGACCTGCGAGGAGGCGAGCCGTGAGCCCGCGACCCGAGAGCCCGCTGCAGCGGCTGCGGCGTACCGGTCCGCCGCCCTGGCGGCTGGCCGCGGTCGGGGTCTTCGTGGCCGCGGGGGCGCTCTTCGTCACCAGCTCCCTCGACGCCGACGGCCTCGACCTGCGGGCCTCCAGCGTCTCCGACCTCGACACCGTCGTGCGGCAGGAGCGCGACCGCACCGACGGGCTGCAGCAGCGCGTCGAGACCCTGACCGCCGACGTCGACCGGCTGGGCGCGGGCGTGGGCGACGCCGAGGTGCGCCGCCTGCGCAGCCAGGTCGAGGAGCTGCGCCAGCCCGCGGGCTTCGGCGCCGTGAAGGGTCCCTCGGTCACCGTCACGCTCGAGGACGCGCCGTCCGAGCGCATCGACGAGGCCGTGGCGAGCGGTGAGGTCACCGCCGACCAGCTCGTGGTGCACCAGCAGGACATCCAGGCGGTGACCAACGCGCTGTGGGCGGGGGGTGCGGAGGCGATGACCCTGCAGGAGCAGCGGGTGGTGAGCACCACCGGCATCAAGTGCGTCGGCAACACCGTGGTGCTCCACGGCGTGCCCTACGCGCCGCCGTACGTCATCACGGCGATCGGCGACCCCGCGCGGCTGCTCGGGTCGCTGGAGGACTCGGAGTACATCGCGGGCTACCGCACCTACGTCGAGGCCTACGACCTCGGCTACCGCGTCAGCGTGCAGGACGAGGTCACCCTGCCGGGCTACTCCGGCGCGGCCGAGCTGCGCCACGCCACGCCGGTCCGGGACGAGCAGGTCGACCGGGGCTAGTCCTCGGCGTCCGGCCCGGCCTCGCGGCCGTTGCCGGGTCCGCCGTTGCCGCCCGGCCCGTTGCCGTTGCCGGGCCCGTCGCCTGCCCCGCGACCACCACCCTCGCCGTCGTCCGGCGGGGCGCCGGGCTCGGCCGGCTCGGCCGTGGGCTGGGTGGGCTCCGCCGGGTCGGGCGTCGGGGTGGGCGTCTCGGTCTCCGGCGGCTCGTAGCGCGAGACCACGATGGTGACGCTGCTGCCCTGGTCCTGCTGCTGGCCCGCGCCGGGGTTCTGCTGCAGCACGGTGCCGGCCTCGGCCTCGGTGGTGGTGTCCTCGGTGACGAAGACCTCGAAGCCGGCGTCCTCGATGAGCTGGCGGGCCCGCTCCTCGGTCTCGCCCACCACGTCGGGCACCTCGTTGGGTCCGGTCGACCAGATCAGCGTGACCTGGGCGTTCTCGGCCACCTCGGTGCCGGGCGCCGGGTTCATCTCCAGCACCTGGTCGGTCGGCTCGTCGGAGGCGCGCTCCTCGAAGCGCACCCGCAGGTCGAGCCCCTGCAGCTCGGACTCGGCGTCGAAGCGGTTGTCGCCCACCAGGTCGGGCACCTCGATCTGCGGCGGCCCGAGCGAGACCTCGAAGTCGACCTCGCTGCCGGGCTCGAGCGACTCGCCCTCGCCGGGGTCCTGCGAGACCACCCGTCCCGCAGCGACCTGCTCGCTCTCGACCTCGGTGACCTCGCCGACCTCGAGACCGCGCGTCTGGAGGGTGCGCTCGGCGACCTCCCGCGTCATCCCGGTGATCGTGGGCACCGAGACCGGCTCCGCGTCGGGCTCGAGCAGCCTCGGCCCGTAGACCAGCGCGGCGACGACGCCGGCGAGGAGCAGCAGCAGGAGCAGCAGCAGCGGCCAGCGCTTCTTGCGCGACTCCTCCTCCTCGTCGGCCGGGGCGTCGGCCACCGTGGTCACGCGGGTGGCGTCGGCCGGGGGGAGGAAGGTCGTCGCGGACGCCGCCGCGACCGCCGGCGCCTCGATCGGGCGCCCGGCGAGGTAGCGGTCGATGTCGTCCTTCATCGCCGCGGCGCTGGGGTAGCGGTCGCCCACGTCCTTGGCCAGCGCCTTCATCACGATGGCGTCGATCTCGGGGGTGAGGTCCTCGTCGAGGCTCGACGGCGGCTGGGGCATCTCCCGGACGTGCTGGTAGGCGACCGAGACCGGGCTGTCGCCCACGAAGGGTGGGCGGCCGGTCAGCAGCTCGTAGAGCAGGCAGCCGGTGGAGTAGACGTCGGAGCGCGAGTCGACGGTCTCGCCGCGGGCCTGCTCGGGGGAGAGGTACTGCGCGGTGCCGACGACCGCGGCCGTCTGCGTCATCGTGCTGGAGGCGTCGGAGACGGCCCGGGCGATGCCGAAGTCCATCACCTTGACGTTGCCCGCCGGGGTGAGCATCACGTTGCCGGGCTTGATGTCGCGGTGGATGATCCCGGCGCGGTGGCTGTAGTCGAGCGCGCGCAGCACGCCGGAGGTGATCTCCAGGGCCCGCTCGGGCAGGATCTTGCGGTCACCGCCCTCGCGCAGCACCTCGCGCAGGGTGCGCCCGGCGACGTACTCCATGACGATGTAGGGCTGCGCGACGTTGCTGCCGTCGGTGGCCATCTCCTCGCCGGTGTCGTAGACCGACACGATCGAGGGGTCGTTGAGCGACGCGGCCGACTGCGCCTCGCGGCGGAAGCGCGCCTGGAAGGTGGAGTCGCTCGCGAGGTCGGTGCGCAGCCGCTTGATCGCGACCGTGCGTCCGAGACGGACGTCGCGGCCCTTGCGCACCTCGGCCATCCCGCCGCGGCCGAGCATCTCGCCGACCTCGTAGCGGCCACCGATCAGGTGGGGGTCACTCATGCGTTGCCCTCCTTGGTCATCAGCCGATCACGGCCTGCATCACGGCGCGGGCGATCGGGGCGGCCAGGCCGCTGCCCGAGATCTGGTTGCGCTCCACCCCGGCGTCCTGCACGAGCACCGCCACGGCCACCGAGGGGGTGTCGGCGGGCGCGAAGGAGACGAACCAGGCGTACGGCGGCCGGTCGGGCGCGCTCTGCGCCGTACCGGTCTTGCCGCCGACCTCGACGCCGTCGATCTGGGCGGTGGTGCCGGTGCCGTTGTCGACGACCGAGACCATCATCTCGCGCAGGTCGCGGGCGTTCTCCGGGCTCATCGCCGGCTGGTCGGGCATGTCCTCGGGGTCGGTGCGGTCGAGGGTCTCCAGCTTGGGCGAGAGGATCTCGTCGACCAGGTAGGGACGTCGCACCACGCCGTCGTTGGCGATGCCGGCGGTGACCATGGCCATCTGCAGCGGGGTGGCCACCACGTTGCTCTGCCCGATGGCCGACAGCGCCGTCTGCGGCTCGTCGGGGTCGCCGATGGTGCTGACCGCCTGGCGCGTCAGCGCATCGTCGAGGTCGGTGAAGGTGCGGGTGTCGAAGCCGAACTTCTGCGACTGCTCCCGCAGCGCCTCGGCCCCGAGGTCGAGCCCGATCGAGCCGAAGGCGACGTTGCAGGAGACCTCGAGCGCCCGGGTGAGCGAGACGGTGTCGCCCCCGCAGCTGCCCCCGCCGAGGTTGGGCAGCGTCGTGCTGGTCTGCGGCAGGTCGAGGCGGGCGCGGCCGTCGACCTGGGTGTCGGGCTCGTAGTCGCCGGACTCCAGGGCCGCCGCCGCGGTGACCAGCTTGAAGACCGAGCCCGGGGGCAGCGACTCCTCGATGGCGCGGTTGTCGAGCGGGCGGCGCGGCGCCTCCAGCAGCTGGTTGCGGTAGTCGCTGGCCGCGGAGAAGTCGTGGCTGGAGAGCCGGTTGGGGTCGAAGCGGGGGCTGGAGACCATCGCGAGCACCTTGCCGGTGCTCGGCTCCAGCGCCACCACCGCGCCCTGCACGTCGTCGCCGAGCGCCGCCAGCCCCTCGTACGCCGCCCGCTGCGCGTCGGGGTCGATGGTGAGCGTCACGCTGCCGCCGCGCGGCTGCTCGTTGTCGGCGAGGTCGACCACGCGGTAGCCGAAGAGCCGGGAGTCGCTGCCGGAGAGGATGGAGTTCTGCGATGCGTCGACGCCGCCGATGCCGGAGTCGCGGGTGAAGAAGCCGGCGAGGTGGGCGAACTGGGCGGGACGCGGGTACTGCCGCTGGAACTGGTAGGCGTCGTCGGACGGCACGCTCTCGGCGACGGCCTGGCCGCGCACCAGGATCGAGCCGCGCTCGCGGGAGAACTCCGCGTCGCGCACCCGGACGTTGTCGGGGTGCTCGGAGAGCGAGCTGAGGCTCTCGGCCTGCCAGTACTGCACGTAGGTGGCGTTGAGCAGCAGCGCCAGGAACATGGTCAGGCAGACGACCGCCATCGTGCGGATCGGCTTGTTCATCCTCGGATCACCGCATCCTCACCACTTGGGTGGCGTCGGCGTCGTCGTCGTCGGTCGCGAGCAGCTCGGGCGGGGGGCGTCGCGCCTGGTCGGAGATGCGCACCAGCAGCGCCACGATCACCCAGTTGGCGATCAGGCTGGAGCCGCCCTGGGAGAGGAACGGGGTGGTGAGGCCGGTCAGCGGGATCAGCCGGGTCACCCCGCCGATCACCACGAAGACCTGCAGCGCGACGACGACCCCCAGCCCGGTGGCCATCAGCTTGCCGAAGTTGTCGCGACAGATCAGCGCGGTGCGCAGCGCGCGCTCGACGAGGATGCCGTAGAGCAGGATCACGGCCATCACGCCGGTGAGTCCGAGCTCCTCGCCGATCGCGGTGACGATGAAGTCCGACCAGCTCAGCGGCGTGATGTCGGGCCGTCCCTGGCCGAGGCCACGGCCCACCAGGCCGCCCCAGGCCATGCCGTAGAGGCCCTGCACCAGCTGGTAGGCGTCGACGTCGGAGCCGAAGGGGTCGAGCCACGCGGCGACGCGGGCCTGCACGTGGGAGAGCGCCAGCCAGCCGGCGTACGCCCCGCCGACGAAGAGCGCCCCGCCGACCACGAGCCACCCGGGGCGCTCGGTGGCGACGTAGAGCATCACCAGGAACAGGCCGAAGAAGAGCAGCGAGGACCCGAGGTCGCGCTGGAAGACCAGGATGCCGAGCGAGAGCAGCCACATCGCGACGATCGGGCCGAGGTCGCGCCCGCGGGGAAGGTCGACGAAGAGGAAGCGGCGTCCGGCCAGGGCGAGGGCGTCGCGGTGCACCACGAGGTAGCCCGCGAAGGCGATCACGAGCAGCACCTTGGCCACCTCGCCGGGCTGGAAGCTGAAGGGGCCGACCCCGATCCAGATCCGCGAGCCGTTGATGGTGCGGCCGAGGCCGGGCACGAGCGGCATCAGCAGCAGCACGATGGCGCCGAGGCCGGCGGTGTAGGTCAGCGACTGCAGCCGGCGGTGGTCGCGCAGCAGCAGCAGCACCCCGACGAAGAGCGCGGCGCCGAGGGTCATCCAGGTCAGCTGGGTGCCGGCGAAAGGGCCGAAGCCACTGCCCTTGGCCTCGTTGGCCAGGTCGATGCGGTGGATGACGGCCAGGCCGAGGCCGTTGAGGGCCGAGACCACCGGCAGCAGGACGGGGTCGGCGTACGGCGCGACGAGGCGGATCACCACGTGGCAGGCGAGCACCAGCACGGCCAGCCAGGCGCCGTAGGTGAGCAGGTCGACCGGCACGGTGCCGTCGACGCCGAGACCCACGGCGAGGTAGGCGCCGATGCCGACGGCGAGGCTCAGCAGCAGCAGCGCGAGCTCGGCGCCGCGCCGGCGCCGGTGCACGAAGCCGCGCGAGGCGGGAGCGGACTGGCTGCTCATCCGACCTCCGTGCACAGCGCGGGGGTCTCGGTGGGCTGCGGCTCCTCGGTGGGGCTGGCCTCCGGCGAGGCCGACCCGCGGGCCGTGGGCGAGCGGGACGGGTCGGCGGAGGGCGAGCGCGTGGCCCCGGCGGAGGGGGAGCGGGTGGGCTCGGGCTCCGGCTCGGGGCACTCCACGCGACGCTCGAGCCGGGTGACGATGTCGCGGGCGTCCTCGAGGCTGCTGGCGCCGATGCCGGACTCCACCTGGCGGGCGTAGGCCTCGGGCAGGTCCTGCACCCGCAGCTCGCTGGTCTCCTCGACGTGGCGCAGCGTGAGCCCAGGCACCTCGGCCTCGACCCCGCGGAAGACCGCGACGGCGTCGCCGTCGGTGCCGACGTAGTACTGGCCCTGGGTCCAGCGGTAGGCCGCGGTGCCGATCACGCCGAGCGCGAGCGCGAGCACCACGAGCACGGCGACCCGGCGCAGCCACAGGAAGCGCCGCGGGGGACGGGGGGCGTAGCGCTGCTCCTCGGGGTCGTCGGCGTCCCCGGACCCGCCCCGGCCGCCGCGGCCGGGCGCGCCGTCGGTGACGGCGGGCAGCTGGCCGGTGTCGGGGGTGATCGGCAGGCCGGGCAGCCGGCCGCGGGCGCTCTCGGCGGCGGCCCCCACGAGCATCGGTCCGGTGGCGGCGGCCGCGGAGGTGTCGGCGTCGTCGGGCGCGCTGTCGTCGGCCACGACGTCGGCGACCACCACGGTGACGTTGTCGGAGGAGCCGGCGTCGAGCGCGGAGCTGACCAGGGTCACGGTGGCGTGGTCGACGGTGCCGTCGCCGAGGAGCCGGGCCAGGTCGTCGTGGGAGAGCACGCCCGAGGCGCCGTCGGAGCAGAGCAGGATGCGGTCGCCGGCCGTGACCTCGAGGGTGAAGACGTCGGGCTCGGGCTCGTGCACGCCGTCGACCGCCCGCAGGATCAGGTTGCGGTGGGGGTGCACCCGCGCCTCGTCCTCGGTGATGCGGCCCTCGTCGATGAGGCTCTGCACGAAGGTGTGGTCGGTGGTGAGCTGCGAGAGCACGCCCTCGCGCAGCAGGTAGCCGCGGCTGTCGCCGACGTGGCCGACGGCGATCCGGGCGCCGTCGAAGACCAGTGCGGTGACCGTGGTGCTGGTGCCGTCGAGCTCCGGCTGCGCCGCGACCAGCTCGGCGATCCGGTCGTGGCACAGGTGGATCGCACCGGCGAGGCTGCCGACGGCGTCCTCGCCCGGGGGCTCGTCGAGCCGGCGCAGCACCTCGACGGTCTGGCTGCTCGCCACGTCGCCGCGCGCGGAGCCGCCGACACCGTCGGCGATGACGAGCAGGTGGGGTCCGGCGTAGCCGGAGTCCTGGTTGTCGCGGCGCACCCGCCCGACGTCGGAGAGCGCGGCGTAGCTCAGCCTCACGGCGCCGTCACCTGGTGGCTCACTTGCGCAGCTCCAGCACGGTCTTGCCGATCCGGACCCGGGTGCCGAGCTGCAGCGCCGTCGGCTGGGTGATGCGGTTGCTGCCGACGTAGGTGCCGTTGGTGGAGCCGAGGTCCTCGACGTACCACTGCTCGCCGGAGACGCCGATGCGCGCGTGGCGGGTGGAGACGTAGTCGTCGTCGAGCCGGATCGCGGCGTCGTGGCCGCGGCCGATCAGCAGCGGGGCCTGCGAGAGCGAGACGGTCTCACCGGCCTGCGCGCCCTCGACGATCGCGACCGCGGTGGGGGCCCCGCGCTTGGGGCGACCGGGCTTGGCCTGCTTGCGCTTCTCGGCCCGGCGGTCGCTGCGCTTGTCGCCCCGGGCCGCCGCCTCGCGCGGCACCCGGGCGCCGAACATGTCGGAGCGGATCACCGAGATGCAGGAGAGCACCAGGATCCACAGGATCGCCAGGTAGGCGAAGCGGATCAGCACCAGGGTCAGCTCGGACACGTCAGCCTCGCCTCAGCCGCAGGGTCATCACGGTGGTGCCGACCTTGACCTCGGCGCCGTCGGTGAGCCGGGCCTCCTCGACGCGCTTGCCGTTGACGGCCACGCCGTTGGTCGACCCGAGGTCGCGCACGGAGACCCGCGGCGGGTCGCCCGGGGTCTGCGCCTCCTCGACCCGGATCTCGACGTGGCGCCGGCTGACGCCGGGGTCGTCGATGCGCAGGTCGGCGTCGTTGCCGCGACCGATCACGATGCCGGGCGGGCTGAGCGGCAGCGCCTCGCCGCCGACCACCAGCGCCGCGGTCGCGCGGCGTACGGCGGTCTCGGTGGGGTCGCCCCCGGCGAGGCTGGAGCTCGACTGCGACTTGCTGCGCACCCGGAAGCGGCCGGTGGTGAGGTCGTCGCTGGCCTCGAGGTGCACGTGGACCGGGCCGGTGAAGACGTAGGACTGGCCGGCGGCGTGCTCGCGCAGCAGCTCGACCAGCTCGCGGTTGAGCTGCGGCCCGAGGCCCTCGAGCCGCTCGTGGTCGCCGGGCGAGAGCACGACGTGGAAGTCGTTGGGGACCAGGCGCCGGTCGCGGCTGAGGACCTGCGCGGAGTTGTCGGCCTCGCGCGCGAGCGCCGAGGAGATCTCGACCGGCTGCACGGCGCTGCGGAAGGTGCGTGCGAAGGCACCGGAGATCAGCTGCTCGAGCTTGTTCTCGAAGCGCTGCAACGCGCTCACGGCGCCTCCTCTCGCTGACGTCTCTGTCCGGTCCTGGAAGCGCCGACGGCAGGCTCTCGCCCGCCGCCACTGGCGCCCCCAGGATCGTAGCGGGCGCTTCGCCCACATCCGGAGGGTCCGGGCGACCCGTGCGTGGCGCGGCACCGGTTTGGGCGGTGCCGTCGGGGTGGGATACCGTTGCCCCGCTTCTGGCGCGAGTGGCGGAATAGGCAGACGCGCACGGTTCAGGTCCGTGTGCCCGAAAGGGCGTGGGGGTTCAACTCCCCCCTCGCGCACCAGCGTGCGAAACCCCCCGCGGACCCTGTCCGCGGGGGGTTCGTCCGTCTCCGGGCCCGGACGCCGCGGACGACGCGGATCCCACGGACACGGGATGCCGCGGGCCGGTGCGAGGTGCGAGCGTGGCGGTCTCGCCACCCGTTCCCGACACGACGGAGCACCCCGATGTCGCTCGAGACCGTCCCGACGGTGCGCCTGCCCGCGGGGGAGTCGATCCCCGCGATGGGCCTGGGCACCTGGTACCTGGGCGAGGACCCCGCCCGGCGCGAGTCGGAGCTCGCCGCCCTGCGCGCGGGCCTCGACCACGGGCTCACGCTGCTCGACACCGCCGAGATGTACGGCGACGGCGCGGCCGAGCTGCTGGTCGGCGAGGCGATCGCCGGCCGCCGCGACGAGGTGTTCCTGGTCAGCAAGGTGCTCCCGTCGCACGCGACGTACACCGACACCATCGAGGCGTGTCACCGGAGCTTGAGGCGCCTGGGGACCGACCGGCTCGACCTCTACCTGCTGCACTGGCGCGGCCCGGTGCCGCTCGAGGAGACGGTGCGCGCCTTCGCCGAGCTGGTCCGGTTGGGCCTGGTCCGCCACTTGGGCGTCAGCAACTTTGACGTCCGCGACATGGCCGAGCTGCTGAGGGTCCCCGGCGGGGAGGCGGCGCAGACCGACCAGGTGCTCTACAACCCGACCCGCCGTGGCGTCGAGCACGACCTGCTGCCGGCACTGCAGGAGCAGGGCATCCCGCTGATGGCCTACTCGCCGATCGAGCAGGGCCGCCTGCTGCGCCACCCGGCGATCGTCGCGGTCGCGGACGCGCACGGGGTGAGCCCGGGGCAGGTGTCGCTCGCCTGGCTGCTGACCCGCGACGG
>JBQGFI010000210.1:0-14023 GCA_052040065.1 Marmoricola sp. | reverse complement strand
GCCGACGTGCCGCCCTTCTTCGTCATGGACCTGCTGGCCGCGGCGCAGCGACGCCAGCAGACCCACGGCGACCTCGTCGACTGCGTGGCCGGCCAGCCGTCGACGCCCGCGCCCCGCGACGTGCGCGAGGAGGCCAAGCGGTTGCTCGACCAGGACCGGCTCGGCTACACCGTCGCGACGGGGGTGCCCGAGCTGCGGCGGGCCGTGGCCGACCACCACCGTCGGGCGAGCGGCATCGAGGTGGGGCCTGACGACGTCGTCATCACCACCGGCTCGAGCGGGGGCTTCCTGCTCGCCTTCCTCGCGGCGTTCGAGCCCGGCGACCGCGTGGTGATGGCGCGCCCCGGCTACCCCTGCTACCGCAACGTCCTCGCCGCGCTCGGCGTCGAGGTCGTCGAGGTCGACTGCGGACCCGAGACCCGCTACCAGCCGACCGTGGAGCTGCTGGAGCAGGTGCCGGGACCGGTGCACGGCCTCGTCGTCGCCTCGCCGGCCAACCCGACCGGCACGATGCTGGCGCCCTCCGAGCTCGCGCGTCTCGCCGCCTGGTGCGAGGAGCGCGCCGTGCGCCTGATCAGCGACGAGATCTACCACGGCATCAGCTTCGGCCAGCCGACCTCCAGTGCCTGGGAGACCTCGCGCACGGGCGTGGTCTTCGGCTCCTTCAGCAAGTACTTCTCGATGACCGGCTGGCGGCTGGGGTGGATGCTGGTGCCGGAGGACCTGCGCCGCCCGGTCGACGTGCTCACCGGCAACTTCACGATCTGCCCACCGGTGCTCAGCCAGCGGGCCGCGATCGCCGCCTTCACCGACGCGTCGTACGCCGAGCTCGACGGGCACGTCGCGCGCTACGCCGCCAACCGCGAGCTGCTGCTCGCCCGCCTCCCGGCGCTCGGGCTCGACCGGCTGGCCCCGGCCGACGGCGCCTTCTACGTCTACGCCGACATCAGCCACCTCACCGACGACTCGCACGGCTGGTGCCTGCGGCTGCTCGACGAGACCGGCGTGGCCACGGCACCCGGCATCGACTTCGACACCCGCCGCGGCCGCCACTTCGCGCGGCTCTCCTTCGCCGGTGACGCAGCCGCCCTCCGCGAGGGGCTCGACCGGCTGGAGGCCTGGCTCTAGCCCCGGTCCCGGCCCAGGAGCCCGCGGCGCTCCACGAGGTCGAGGCCGAGCGAGAGCACCGCCCACCCCGCCCCCATCACCGACCAGGGCCGGCGCACGCCGCGACGGGCCAGCGCCTCGGCCCCCCGCCGCGTGAGCCGCTCGCCGCCCCGGTGCACCGCGACCGTGGCCAGCACCCCGCCGCCGACCAGCGCCGCCGCGACGAGACCGGGGGGCGTCACGTCCTCCGGGTCCTCCTCCGGCTCCTGATTCGGCTCCGGGTCCTGCTCCTCCTCGCCCCGGGTGCGCACGGCGTACGACGCCCCCGCGAGGCCCGTCAGGGCGAGCGCGCCGAGCCGCCACCGGCGCTGGTCGCGCCGGCTGCCCGTCCAGTCGGGCGCCGCGACCCAGACGAACGTGGCGGCGGCGACGGTCACGGACTCGACGAGGCTCTTGTGCACGGCCATCGGCTCACCGTAGCGAGCCCCTGAGTACGCGGGCCCACGCACGACGAGTACGCGCACCCTGACCGCGGGCACGCGGCGTCCCTAGCGTCGGGCGCAGCGGGCGGCGCGAGGCGGCCCGCAGGGAGGAGCACCATGAGGATCAGGCTCAGGACCAGGATCGTGGGGACGGTGGCCACGGCCGCCGTGCTCGCCGCGGTGGGCGCCCCGGCGCACGCGGACACGTGGTTCGCGCGCGACACGGCGCGCGACGTGGTCAAGCTCGACGCGGGCGACGACGACGTCTCGAAGGCCACCCCGGCGCCCCGCCGGCGCGAGGGCGACGTGCTGGCCCTGCGGGTCTCGCACGACGAGCACCGCGTGCGCGCCGCCCTCGTCTACGACCGGCTGACCCGCCCCACCGGCGGCAAGCAGGTCGTGCACGTGCTGTCGCTGCGCACGAGCAAGGGCGTGGACGTCGACACCATCCTGCTCACCGACCGGTCGGACCGCCAGGGCGAGCTGGTCGACCGGCCCTGCCGGGGGGTGGCGACGCGGGTCGACTACGCCGCCGACCGCGTGGTCTTCAACATCCCGAGCCGCTGCCTGGGCTCCCCGCGCTGGGTCCGCGTCGGCGGAGGCGTCGGCACGATGCTCGGCGAGCGGCTCTACGTCGACGACGCCCTGCTGGACGGCCGCATCCGCGACGAGATGGCGCTGGGGCCGCGGGTGCCCCGCTGAGCCTCACCCGCGACGTCGCTCCAAGAAGGCCGTCATCGCCTCGCGGGCTCCGTCGGAGCCGAAGAGGCGGGCGCTGAGCGCCGCCATCTCCGCGGCCTGGTCGTCGATCCGGGCGACCAGGTCGCGGGCGAGCAGCTGCTTGGTCTCGCGCAGGCCCTGGGGGTGGGCCTGCGCGAGGTCGTCGCAGACCCGCGCCACGGCCTCGTCCAGCGCCTCCGGCGCGACGGCCCGGGTCACCAGGCCCATCGTCGCCGCCTCGTCGGCCCCGAAGGTGCGCCCGGACAGGAAGGTGTCGGCGGCCGCACGGCTGGTCAGCCGCGGCAGCACCGTCAGGCTGATCACCGCCGGGGCGAGCCCCAGCCGGCTCTCGGTGAAGGCGAAGGTGACGTCGTCGGCGCACACCACCACGTCGGCGGCCGCGACGATGCCGAGGCCCCCCGCGCGCACCGGTCCCGCCAGCCGCACCACCACGGGCTTGGGGTGGGTGACGATGGTGCGCTGCAGGTCGGCGAGCGTGCGCGCCCCCTGCTCCATCCCGCCGGCGCTCGCCTCCTTCAGGTCGGCGCCGGAGCAGAAGACCCGGTCGGCGCTGCGCACCACGACGACCCGGGTGTCGTCGTCCGCCGCCGTCGCGAGCGCGCTGTCGAGCTGCGCCACCAGCGCCGCCGAGAGCGCGTTGCGGTTGTGCGGCGAGTCGAGCGTGATCGTGCCGACCGCGCCGGCCGCGGCGTACGTCACGAGCTGGTCGGTCATGGGGCTCCTTCGGGGGTGTCGGTCCGCGTCCCATGTAACGCTCCGTTGCGCGGTCTGAGTGACCGGTGTCGGGGGTGTACGTCCGGTGCAACGGAGCGTTACATGAGGGCGGCGCGCGGGGTCAGTAGGACTTCGGCAGGCCGAGGGAGTGCATGCCGACGTAGTTGAGGATCATCTCGCGCGAGACCGGGGCGATCCGGCCGGCGCGGGCGGCGACCAGGAGCCCGGCGACGCCGTACTCGGTGGTGATGCCGTTGCCGCCGTGGGCCTGGACGGCGCGGTCGGCGGCGTCGCAGGCGGCCTCGGCGGCGGCGTACTTGGCCATGTTGGCGGCCTCGCCCGCCCCGGCGTCGTCGCCCGCCTCGTAGAGCGCGGCGGCCTTCTGCGTCATCAGCCGCGCCAGCTCGATCTCGATCTTGCTCTGCGCGAGCGGGTGGGCCAGCCCCTGGTGGGTGCCGATCGGGGCCCCGAAGACCTCCCGCTCCTTGACGTACGCCGTCGCGCGGTCCAGCGCGAAGCGCGCCAGGCCGGTCGAGAAGGAGGCGGCCATGATGCGCTCGGGGTTGAGGCCGGCGAAGAGCTGCACCATGCCGGCGTCCTCGTCGCCCACGAGCGCGTCGGCGGGCAGGCGGACGTCGTCGAGGAAGACCTGGAACTGCTTCTCCGGGCTCACGATCTCCATGGGGATCGCGGTGAAGGACAGTCCGGCCGCGTCGGTGGGCACCACGTAGAGGCAGGGCTTGAGCCGGCCGGTGCGCTGGTCCTCGGCCCGGGCCACGACCAGCACGTGGTCGGCCTCGTCGACGCCGGAGATGTAGATCTTCTGACCCTTCAGCACCCACTCGTCACCGTCGCGGCGGGCCGTGGTGGTGATGTTGTGGGAGTTGGTGCCGGCGTCGGGCTCGGTGATGGCGAAGGCCATCGTGCCGGTGCCGTCGCAGATGCCGGGGAGCCAGCGCTGCTTCTGCTCCGTCGTGCCGAAGCGCTCGATCACGGTGCCGCAGATCGCCGGGCTCACCACCATCATCAGCAGCGGGCAGCCCTGCGCCGCCAGCTCCTCGCACACCGCGGCGACGTCGCCGATGCCGCCGCCCCCGCCGCCGTACTCCTCGGAGACGTTGGCCCCGAGGAAGCCGGCCTTGCCGATGGCCAGCCACAGGTCGGTGGTCTTCTCGCCCTCGCGCGCGCAGCGGGTGAAGTACTCCCGCCCGTACGCCGAGGCCAGCCTGCTGACCTCACGACGCAGCGCCTGGCGCTCCTCGGTCTCGGTGTAGCTGCTCATGCGGGATCCCCTTCGCTGTCGTTGCTGGTCGAGCCGGTCGCGACCACGGCGAGCACGTCGCCCGCGGCCACCTGGGAGCCGACGACGGCGAGGTCGGAGACGACGCCGTCGGCGGGAGCCTTGATGGTGTGCTGCATCTTCATCGCCTCGAGCCCGACCACGGGGTCGCCGGCGGCGACGTGCGCGCCCTCCTCGACGGGCACGCCGACCACCGTGCCGGGCATCGGCGCCAGCAGCGAGCCCGCGGCCACGGTGTCGGCCGGGTCGGTGAAGCGGGGTCGCACCACCAGCGCCACGTGGCCGCGGGCGGAGTCGACGTCGACCCGGTCGCCGGCCACGCTCACGTCGTAGGTCGTGCGCACGCCGTCGGTCTCGAGCGTCACCGCGGTCGGGCTGCTCGCCACGACCGTGTGCCCCTCGGCGCGCAGCCCGTCGCGTCCGCCCCACCACGCGACACGCAGCTCGCCCTCGAACTCGGTGAGCTGCGGCTGGCTCACCACGTTGCGCCACGCGACCGGCGCGCCCCGCTGCACCCGGCGAGCGGCCCCGGCCCGCTCGGCCAGGGCGAGCGCCGCCGCGACCGGGGCCGCGGGGTCGTCGGGCCCGGGCGGCGCGAGCCCGTCGAGGAAGGCCGTGCTGACCTCGCCGGCCAGGAAGCCGGGGTCGCGCAGGGCGGCGACGAGCTGGTCGCGGTTGGTGCGGACGCCGTGGATGCGCGCGCGCCGCAGCACGCCGGCGAGCCGGCGGGCCGCCTGCTCGCGCGTCGGGGCGTGGACGACGACCTTGGCCAGCATCGCGTCGTAGTGCGTGGAGACCTCGCTGCCCGAGCGGTAGCCCGCGTCGACGCGGACGCCCGGCCCGGCCGGGATGTCGAGGCGGGTCAGCGTGCCGCTCTGCGGCTGGTAGTCGCGCGACGGGTCCTCGGCGTACAGCCTCGCCTCGATGGCGTGCCCCCGGGCGCCGGCGGCGGGATCGGGGACGCGCCCCTCGGCCACGGCGAGCTGCATCGCGACCAGGTCGACGTCGTGGACCAGCTCGGTGACCGGGTGCTCCACCTGGAGCCGGGTGTTCATCTCCAGGAAGAAGAAGCGCCCGGTGCGCTCGTCGTAGAGCAGCTCGACCGTGCCGGCGCCGCGGTAGTCGACCGCCTCGGCGGCGCGCCTCGCCGCGTCGTGCATCGCCTCCCGGGTGGCCCCCGGGAGACCAGGGGCGGGGGCCTCCTCGATGACCTTCTGGTGGCGGCGCTGCAGCGAGCAGTCGCGCGTGCCGAGCACCAGCACGCCCGCGTCGGTGCCGACGACCTGCACCTCGACGTGGCGGCCGCGCTCGACGTACGGCTCGACGAAGACGGTGCCGTCGCCGAAGGCGGAGGCCGCCTCGGCGCGGGCCGCCTCGACCTCGGTCTCCAGGACGGCCAGGTCGCGCACCACGCGCATGCCGCGGCCACCGCCGCCGGCCGACGCCTTCACCAGCAGCGGCAGGTCGGCCTCCGTGGGCGACTCCGGGGCGGAGAGCACCGGGACGCCCGCCGCCTCCATCAGCCTCTTGGCCTCGACCTTGGAGCCCATCTGCTCGATCGACTCCGGCGAGGGCCCCACCCAGGTCAGCCCGGCCGCGACCACGGCACGCGCGAAGTCGGCGCTCTCGGAGAGGAAGCCGTAGCCCGGGTGCACGGCGTCGGCCCCGGCCCGGCGCGCGGCGTCGACCAGCAGGTCGGCCCGCAGGTAGGTCTCGGACGGCGCCGTGCCCGGCAGCCGCACCGCGGCGTCGGCCTCCGCGACGTAGGGCAGGTCGGCATCGGCGTCGGAGTGGACCGCCACCGTGCCGATGCCCAGGTCACGGCAGGTGCGGAAGACGCGTGAGGCGATCTCGGCGCGGTTGGCGACCAGGAGGGTGCGGATCACGGCCGGAACACCCCGTAGCCGCGGGCGCCCTCCCACGTCGAGCAGCCGATCACCGAGAGGCAGATGCCGAGCACGGTGCGGGTGTCGCGGGGGTCGATGACGCCGTCGTCGTAGAGCATCCCGGAGAGGAAGTGCGGCAGGCTCTGCTCCTCCACGCTCTGCTCGATGAAGGCGCGCATGCCGGCGTCGGCCTCCTCGTCGTACGGCGCACCCTTGGCCTCGGCGGCCGCGCGGGCCACGATGCTCATCACCCCCGCGAGCTGCGCCGGTCCCATCACGGCCGACTTGGCGCTGGGCCAGGTGAAGAGGAAGCGCGGGTCGAAGGCGCGACCGTTCATGCCGTAGTTGCCCGCGCCGTACGACGCCCCCATGATCACCGTGAGGTGGGGCACCGAGCTGTTGGAGACGGCGTTGATCATCTGCGCGCCGTGCTTGATGATCCCGCCCTGCTCGTACTCCGCGCCGACCATGTAGCCGGTCGTGTTGTGCAGGAAGAGCAGCGGCGTGTCGACCTGGTTGGCGAGCTGGATGAACTGCGTCGCCTTCTGCGCCTCCTCGCTGAAGAGCACGCCCTGGGCGTTGGCGAGGATGCCGACCGGGTGCCCGTGGATGCGCGCCCAGCCGGTGACCAGCGAGGCGCCGTAGAGCGGCTTGAACTCGTCGAAGGGCACGGCGTTGCGCTCGCTCGCGCCGTCGACGACCAGCGCGATCCCCTCGCGCGGGTCGAATGGCTCCTTGAGGTCGGAGGGGATCAGGTCGAGCAGCGTCTCGACGTCGCCGGCGGGCTCGGCGTACGCCGGGTCGGCGAGCGGCCGCTTGGGCGGGCGCTGCAGCCGCGCCACGATGCGGCGTCCGATCCGCAGCGCGTCGTGCTCGTCGACGGCGAGGTAGTCGGCCAGGCCGGAGGTGCGCGCGTGCATCTCCGCACCGCCCAGCGACTCGTCGTCGCTCTCCTCGCCGGTCGCCATCTTGACCAGCGGCGGACCGCCGAGGAAGACCTTGGCCTGCTCCGCGACCATCACGGTGTAGTCGCTCATGCCGGGGATGTAGGCGCCGCCGGCGGTGGAGTTGCCGAAGACCAGCGCGATGGTGGGCTGCTTGCGGGCGCTGGAGCGCGTGATGTCGCGGAAGGTCCGGCCGCCCGGGATGAAGATCTCCTTCTGCGTGGGCAGGTCGGCGCCGCCGGACTCCACCAGCGCGATGGTCGGCAGGCCGTTCTCCTCCGCGATCTGGGCGGCGCGGAAGGCCTTCTTCACCGTCCACGGGTTGCTGGCCCCGCCCTTGACCGTCGGGTCGTTGGCGGTGATGACGCACTCGACGCCCTCGACCACGCCGATGCCCGTGACGATGCTGGCGCCGACGGTGAAGTCGGAGCCCCAGCCGGCGAGCGGCGAGAGCTCCAGGAAGGCCGAGCCGGGGTCGACGAGCAGCTCGATGCGCTCGCGCGGCAGCAGCTTGCCCCGCCGGTGGTGGCTCTCGACGTACTTCTCCCCGCCGCCGGCGACGGCCTTGGCGTGCTCGGCGTCGAGCGCCTCGAGCTTGTCGAGCATCGCGCCCCGGTTGCTCACGACCCGCCCTCCAGCGCCGCCTTCATCCGCTCCAGCGTGGTCCGCATGCCGCGGCGGTTGGTGCGGCCGCGCAGGTGCCCCAGCAGCAGCCAGTAGGCGCGGGTGGGCAGCGAGGGCTCGAGCCGGAAGTACTCCGTGACCCGGGTGCCGTCGCCCTCCGGCTGCAGCCGGTAGCCCCAGTTGTTGACGGTGACGCTGTCGGAGCCCACCGACCACTCGAAGTGCCGCTCGGGCTCGCAGACCGTGACCTTGCAGCCCGACCAGTACGTCGGCCCCACGCCGTTGCGCTTCACGTGGCCCTTGAAGGACGCGCCGACCTCGGGGCCCGTCGAGCCGCGGGTCCAGCGGGCCTCGAAGGTCTCGGGCGAGAACTCCCCGATGCGGGTGACGTCGCTGACCAGCGCCCACACCTCGGCGGGTGGGGCGGCGACGTGGACGGACACCTCGTCGGTGAGCGGTGCGAGCAGCTTCATGCGGTGTACCCCAGGAGTCGGGCGGACAGGTCGGTGAGCACCTCGGTCGCGCCGCCGCCGATGCCGAGGATCCGGCTGTCGCGGTAGTGGCGCTCGACCTCGGTGCCGTGCAGGTAGCCGGTGCCGCCGTGCAGTTGCACGGCGCGGTCGACCACGTGGTCGCAGGCCTCGACGGCCGTCTGCTTGGCCAGGCAGGCCTCCGCGACGACGTCCTCGCCGGCGACGTGCCGCGCGGCGACGGCGCGGGTGTAGCTGCGGGCGACGTCGACGCGGCGGTGCATCTCCACCAGCTGGTGCTGCACCACCTGGCGGCTCGCGAGCGGTCTTCCGAAGGTCTCCCGCTCCCGGGCGTACGCCGCCGTCAGCGCGAGCGAGCGCGCGGCGATGCCGTAGGCGTGCACGGCCAGCGCGATCCGCTCGACGACGAACTGCTCGGCGATCTGGGCGAAGCCGCTGCCCTCCGCGCCGACCAGGTGGTCGACGGGCACGCGCGCGGCGGCGTACGAGAGCGCGGCGGTGTCGGAGCAGTGCCAGCCCATCCTGCGCAGCCCGCGGTCGACGGTGAAGCCGGGCGTGCCGCGCTCGACGACGAGCAGGCTCACGCCGGCGTGGCCCGGGCCGCCGGTGCGCACGGCGGTGGTGACGAAGTCGGCGCGCACGCCGCTGGTGAGGAAGGTCTTGGCGCCGTCGACGACGTAGTGGTCGCCGTCGCGGACGGCGCGGGTGGTGAGCCCGGCGACGTCGGAGCCCCCGCCCGGCTCGGTGACGGCCAGCGAGCCGATCAGCTCGCCCGCCAGCGTCGGGCGCACCCAGCGGTCGACCTGCTCGGAGGTGCCGCGGGCGGCGAGGTGGGGCAGCGCGATGCCGCTGGTGAAGAGCGCGGCGGCCAGCCCGGAGGACCCGCCGGCCTCGAAGAAGGCCTCCTGCATCGCCACGGTGTCGAGCAGCGTGCCGCCCTGTCCGCCGACCTCCTCGGGGAAGCCCAGTCCGAGCAGCCCGGCCCGCGCGGCCGAGCGGTGCAGCTCGCGCGGCACCTCGCCGTCGTCCTCCCACTGCGACAGGTGGGGCAGCACCTCGCGGCGCACGAAGGCGCGGGTGGTCTCCTGCAGCGCGCGCTGGTCGTCGTCCCAGGCGGTCACAGGAGCTCCTCGGGGATCTCGACGTACCGCGACCGCAGCCACTCGCCCACGCCCTTGGCCTGGGGGTCGAAGCGGGTGCCCGCCGCGACGCCGTCGCCGAGGAGGCCGCCCAGCAGCACGTTGACGCCGTGCAGGTGCGGCAGCGGGTGCACCTCGACCTCGAGCCCGGCGGCCTCGGGGAGCAGCGCGCGCACCCGGTCGGGGGTCAGGAAGCCGAGCAGCCAGGCCGTGCGCTCCTCCAGCCGGTCTCCCTGCCCGACCCACACGCCGACGTTGGCGTCGCCCCCCTTGTCGCCCGACCGCGCGTGGCAGAACGTGCCCAGCGGGACCCGCCGACCCGTCTCGTCTGCACGCCCACCCGTCTCGTCTGCGCGCAGGTGCGCCGGGGCGGCGTGCACGTGCGCCGGGTCGGGGACGGGGTGGGTGGTGCCGTCGGGGAGGTGGACGGTGTGGGCGACGAGGTCGCGGTCGACGTACGCCGCGCGGTAGACGCCGTACGGCGTGGCGCGACCGGGCGGGGCGGTCATCGTGAAGCCCGGGTACGACGCCCGCGCCAGCTCGACCACCGCGCCGCTGACGGCGCGCTCGACGCGGGCCTGGTCGGCGTCCTTGACCGTGCAGCGCAGCAGCACCGAGGCGCCCTCCTCGGTGTCTGCGTCGGGAGCGGTCGGGCGCACCTGCGACCACACCACCTCGGCGGCGTCGAGCCGGGGCTCCAGCTGGGCCCGGACCCACGCGGCCTTGGCCTCGACGTCGAGGCCGGTGAGCACCAGCTCGACCGAGCTGCGCCAGCCGCCCAGCTCGTTGACGCAGACCTTCAGGGTCTCGGGCGGCGCGAGGCCGCGGACGCCGGTGATCGCCACGCGGTCCGGCCCCACCTGGGCGAGCCGGACGCTGTCGAGGTCGACGGTCACGTCGGGGCCGAGGTAGTGCGTCGACTGCACCTCGTACATCAGCTGGGCGGTGACGGTGTCGACGGTGACGGCGCCGCCGGTGCCCTCGTGCTTGGTGATCACCGACGAGCCGTCGGCGGCGACCTCGGCGAGCGGGAAGCCGAGCGGCCGGGCGTCGCGGGGCAGGTCGAGGAAGCCGGAGAAGTTGCCCCCCGTGGCCTGGGTGCCGCACTCGACGACGTGGCCGGCCACGACGGCCCCGGCGAGCGGGTCGAGCGCGTCGGGTGACCACCCGTGGTGCCAGGCCGCCGGGCCGACGACGAGCGAGGCGTCGGTGACCCGTCCGGTGACCACGACGTCGGCGCCGGCCTCGAGCGCCCGGGCGATCCCGAAGCCGCCGAGGTAGGCGTTGGCGGTGAGCGCGCCCTCCCACCCGAGCTCCTGAGCCCGGGGCAGCAGGTCGTCGCCGTCGACGTGGGCGATCGCCGGGTCGAGGCCGAGCCCGCCGGCGACCTCGCGGAGGGCTGCCACCAGGCCGCCGGGATTGAGCCCACCGGCGTTGGCGACCACCTTCACGCCGCGCTCGAGCACCTCCCCGAGGCAGTCCTCGAGCTGCCGGACGAAGGTCTTGGCGTAGCCCAGCGAGGCGTCGCGCATCCGGTCCCTGCCCAGGATCAGCATGGTCAGCTCGGCGAGGTAGTCGCCGGTGACCACGTCGACCGGTCCCCCGGTGACCACCTCGCGCATCGCGGCGAGGCGGTCGCCGTAGAAGCCGGAGCAGTTGGCGATCCGGATCGGGCTCACGGCCGCGGCTCCCGCCCGGGGCCGGGCTGCCCGGCGAAGGCCTGGGCGAGGTCGAGCCAGCGGTCGGCGTCGGCACCGGTGGCGACGAGGGCGAGGTCGTCGCGGTGGCGCCGCTGGGTGACCCGCAGGCAGAAGTCGTACGCGGGCCCGCTCACCCGCTGCGCGGCGTCCTCGGGCCCCCAGGTCCAGGTCTCGCCCGAGGGCGCGACCAGCTCGACCCGCGGCTCGTCCCCCGGCGGCACGAGCCCGCGCCGCCCGCCGGCGAAGCGCCGGGTGCGCACGCCGAGGTGGGCGACGTGCCGGATCCGGTCGGTCGGCGCGACCTCGACGCCCAGCGCCTCCGCGACGTCGAGCCCGTGGGCCCAGGTCTCCATGAAGCGTGCGGTGGCCATCGAGGTCGGGCTCATCGGCGGGCCGAACCACGGCAGCCGCTCGCGCGCCGGGTGTGCCCGCAGCGCGTCGGCCAGCGCGGCCCGCCCCTCGCGCCAGCGCGCCAGGAGCCGGGGCTCGCGGGCGCCCTCCAGCGCCGTGCGGTCGACGAACCCGTCGGGGTCCTCGAGCGCCTCGAGCACCAGCGCGTCCCAGGCCGCCCGGTCGGTCGCGGCGTACGTCGCGGCGGTGTCGGTCCAGCGCAGGTGCGCCACCTGGGCGCCGACGTCCCAGCCCGCGGCCGGGGTGGGGGTGCGCCAGCCGGCCTCGTCGAGCGGGGCGACGAGGTCGTCGAGCGCCTCGGTCTCGGTGGTCAGGTCGTCGAGGACCTGCTCGAGCGCGCTCACGCCGACCTCAGCCCCTCGTCCAGGGTCTGCGCCCAGGCGTCGACGATGCGACGGCGCCGGGCCGAGTCGTCGCTGATCGTGTTGGCCAGCCCCAGGCCCCGCACGAGGTCGAGCGTCGCCTGCACCAGCTCGCGCACCCGGGGCTGGGACTCGTCGGCGCCGAGCGCCTCGACGGCGATCTGGTGCGCCTCGCGCCCGACGCGCTGCTCCAGCGGGACGACGGCCTCCCGCAGCGCGTCGTCGGTGCGCGCCGCCACCCACAGCTCGAGGGCGGCGTCGAAGACCGGCGAGGTGAAGTGCTCGGCGAGCATCTCGACGACCGCCCGGGTGCGCCGCCGCCCGTGTGGCAGCCGCGTGGCCGCCTCGCGCAGCTCCTGCCCCCGCACCTCGCTGAGGTGCTCCACGGCGGCCAGCACGAGGGCCGCCTTGGTCGGGAAGTGGTGCAGCTGCGCGCCCCGGCTCACCCCGGCGCGCTCGGAGACCAGCGTGGTCGAGGTGCCGCTCCAGCCGCGCTCGACCAGGCAGTCGACGGTGGCCTCGAGCAGCCGCTGCCGCATCGCACGCGTGCGCTCCTCCTGCGGCACGCGGGTGGCGGTCATGGCCGCGATCCTGGCCCGTGACAAACAAACAGTCAAGACTGACTGTTAGTGCCGAGGTCCTCCCGTGGCCGGCAGCTGGCACGGCGGGTCGATCGTCCCCCCAAGTCGGCGATCGAACCGTGACGTCAGCTGCCGGCCACTCCTGGAGGTGACGACGGTGCCGGCCGTACGCCCCAGCCGTCGCCCCCTGCGACGACCGGGACGCTGAGACTCCCCCTCATGACCGACACCGCCGCCACGGCGGGCGCCGTCCCCCGGCGTACCGGGCCGGACGACGTGCTCGGGACGGCCCTCGACGGCGCGGGACGCGGCGTGCGGTGCGTCATGCGCTGCTCCTCCCCTGAGTCGACTCCGGCGAGTCGAGGACCTGGACACGAGGGTGATCGACCCGTGTCGCGATGACCTAATGAAACCGCGACAGAGGCGTCCAAAAGGTGCTATTGCCCTAGACCGGTTGGTAGACCAGCAGGCGAGGAATTCCGGACTCCCGCGTTCTCGGGACGCCGTCCACGCGGACCTGGCACCCTGCCCCGCCGCCGTACCCCTGCTCCCGGCACCCGGACGCGCCGTCGTGGGCCCACGGGTAGATTTCCCCGGGTGACGATCCTCGACGACGCCCGCGACGGCATGGACCTCGACGTACGACCGCAGGACGACCTCTTCGGGCACGTCAACGGCCACTGGCTGGAGACCACCGAGATCCCCGGCGACCGCTCCTCGTGGGGACCCTTCGTCCGGCTGGCCGAGCAGGCCGAGGAGCACGTCCGCAAGATCATCGAGGACTGCGCCGCCGGCCGCGTCGAGGGCGAGGACGCCCAGAAGATCGGTGACCTCTTCGCCAGCTTCATGGACGAGGAGCGCGTCGAGCAGCTCGGCTACACCCCGATCCTCCCGCTGCTCGAGGAGATCGAGCAGGTGCAGGACCTCCC
Source organism: Marmoricola sp. (assembly GCA_052040065.1). Lineage (GTDB taxonomy): Bacteria > Actinomycetota > Actinomycetes > Propionibacteriales > Nocardioidaceae > Marmoricola. The sequence goes on along the minus strand of JBQGFI010000210.1, from coordinate 612 downwards.
CGGCCTCGCCGCCTTCGTCGGCTCCTTCGAGCGACGCGGCGGCAGCGGCCTCTTCGGCTCCTTCGTCGACACCGACGACCGCGACTCCGAGCGCTACCTGGTGCAGGTCGGCCAGGGCGGCATCGGGCTGCCCGACGAGAGCTACTACCGCGAGGAGAAGTTCGCCGAGATCCGCGAGAAGTACCTCGCCTACCTCGAGCGCGTGCTCACCCTCGCCGAGCGCCCCGACCCGGCCGGCACCGCCGCCCGCGTGCTGGCGCTGGAGACCCGGATCGCCGAGGGCCACTGGGAGCGGGCCGAGACCCGCGACGTCATCAAGACCTACAACCTGCGCACCCTGACCGAGCTGCAGGGCGCCGTGCCCAGCTTCGACTTCACCGCGTGGGCGACCACGCTCGGCGGCACCGAGGCCACGGTCGCCGAGACGATCGTGCGGCAGCCCTCCTTCTTCGACCACCTCGAGGTCGTGCTCGGCGAGACCGACCTGGCCGACTGGCGCGCGTTCCTGACCGTGCGCGCCATCCGCACGGCGGCGGCGTACCTCTCCGGCGACTTCGTCGAGGCCAACTTCGACTTCTACGGCCGCACCCTCTCCGGCACCCCCGAGCTGCG
>JBQGFI010000209.1:0-4175 GCA_052040065.1 Marmoricola sp. | reverse complement strand
GATCAGGCCGCCCTTGACGACCTCGATGACGGTGCCCTCGACGACGCCGTCCTCCTCCTTGACCTGCTCGATCGTGCCCCAGGCGCGCTCGTACTGGGCGCGCTTCTTGGACAGGATCAGCCGGCCCTCCTTGTCCTCCTTCTGGAGGACGAGCGCCTCGACCTTGTCGCCCACCTCGACGACCTCGTTGGGGTCGACGTCGTGCTTGATCGACAGCTCGCGCGAGGGGATGACGCCCTCGGTCTTGTAGCCGATGTCGAGGAGGACCTCGTCACGGTCGACCTTGACGATCGTGCCGTCGACGATGTCGCCGTCGTTGAAGTACTTGATGGTCAGGTCGACAGCGGCGAGGAAGTCTGCCTCGGAGCCGATGTCGTTGACCGCGACCTGCGGAGCGGAGTCGTAGGAGAGGGTGCTCGTCATGGAGTGGATAGAACCTTCGGATGGGTGGAGTCGTGCGGGCACGCACCGAGGTCGGTTTCACCATCACGAGACGTCCACGGGCCGGTGACGACCTGAGCGACGAGCAACAGCGAGCGAGGACCTGCTCGGTACGAGACCCACGCAGACCTCTGGCGCAGTCTGCGAGTCTACGCGCCCCGGCCCGGCGTGGTCCAACCCAGGAGCCGCTGCCGGGCCAGACGCACCGGCGGCGTGTCGTCCGCGCGGGCGGCGAGCTCGACCAGCGACGCCAGGTCGGCGGCGCGGGCGCGCTCCCGGACGTCGTGCGGCACGTCCGGCACCAGCTCGGCGTACGCCGCCAGCACGGCGTCCACCAGCACCTCCCCCGCCTCGCCGGCCGGCGCGTGGCGCAGCACGTTGCCGAGGTCCTCCCACGGCCCCCCGGCGTGGGCGAACTCCCAGTCGAGGACGCCGACGAGCCGCAGCGCCTCGGGGTCCAGGAGCAGGTTCGTGGGGTTCAGGTCGCCGTGCACGAGCACCCGGCGCGCGTCCTCGGCCAGCAGCTCCTCGGCGTCGGCCGCCGCCTCGACCAGGTCGGGCGGCGCGCACGCGGCCGGGACCCGGTCGAGGTGCTGCTCCACCCAGGCGACGAGCGTCGGCAGGGCCTCGGCCGGCGCGAGCGAGGGGTCGACGAAGAAGCCGTCACGCGGCTGCAGGAGCAGGCCCAGCCGTCCCAGCAGGGTGCCCAGCTCGCGGCCCACGACGGTGAGCGCGGCGGCGTCGAGGCTCGGCAGCAGGTCGGCGAGCCGCACCCCCTCCACGTAGGAGCACACCAGCAGGCCGGGCAGGTCGCGGTCGGGATCGCCCGGCCGTGCCTCCAGGACCCCCGGCACGGGCAGCACCGGTGCGACCAGCCGGAGGACGGCGGCGTCGACCTGGGGGGCCTGCGGACCCCGGGCGGCCGAGCGGCCGGCGTACACCCGCACCACGGTGCGCTCCCCCGCCACCTCCCCGAGGAAGGTCTCGCCGCTCCAGCCGCCCGGCAGCGGCACCAGCGAGATCGGCAGGTCGTCCACGCGCCCACCCTGGCACGGGCCCGCCCCCTAGGCTCGGGTCGTGCCCGCTGTCCGTCCTGAACGCCGTCCGGTCACCGAGGCGGAGTCCGTCGCTGCCAACGCCGCCGACTGGGACGCCTACGCCGACGAGTACCAGTCGACCCACGGGGAGTTCCTCGGCGACGCCGGCTTCCTGTGGGGTCCCGAGGGCGAGCGCGAGGACGAGGTCGGCGCGCTGGGCGAGGTCGCCGGGCGCGACGTGCTCGAGATCGGCTCCGGGGCCGGTCAGTGCTCGCGCTGGGTGCTGCAGCGCGGCGGCCGCCCGGTGGCGATCGACGTGTCGCGACGACAGCTCCAGCACCACCGTCGCATCGACGAGGAGCTCGGCGTGCACGTCCCGGCGGTGCTCGCCTCGGGGGCGGCGCTGCCCTTCCGCGACGGCGCCTTCGACGTCGTCTTCTCCGCCTTCGGCGCGCTGCAGTTCCTGGCCGACGCCCCGTCGCTGGTGGCCGACGTGGCGCGGGTGCTGCGACCCGGGGGGCGCTTCGCCTTCTCGGTCACCCACCCGACCCGCTGGTGCTTCCCCGACGACCCGGGCGAGGAGGGCCTCACCGCGACCCAGTCCTACTGGGACCGCACGCCGTACGTCGAGGTCGACGACGAGACCGGGCAGACCCGCTACGTCGAGCACCACCGCACCCTCGGCGACTGGGTCGGCACGCTGTCGCGCCGGGGCTTCTGCCTGCTCGACCTCCACGAGCCGGAGTGGCCCGCCGACCACGACTACGTCTGGGGCGGCTGGAGCCGGGCGCGAGGAGTCCTCACGCCCGGCACCGCGATCTTCGTGGCCGAGCTGCGCTGAGGAGGCTCAGACCGCCTGGGGGTCGCGCACCTCGGCGCGGGTGCCCGCCGGCGGCTGCTGCCGGTTGGCGCGCATCAGGCCCACGAGGCCGGCCAGGAGCAGCAGCACGCCGCCACCGATGCCGATGACCGGGATCCACACCGTCACCAGGCGCAGGCTGCTGATGTTGTCCTTGGCGTCGGCGACGTTGGCGGCGACCTGCTCGTCGGTGAAGGACAGCTGCAGGTCGAAGGCCTGCGTGCCGTCCTCGAGGAAGCGCTGCTGGTCGTCGATCTGGTGGATCAGCGCGCCGGTAACCTGGTCGACCCAGATCTCCTTGGTGTCGTCGTAGGTGCCGGGGGTGCCCTCGGCGATCTCGATCGGGGCGTCGGTGAACTCGACCTTGTAGACGTTGACGTCCAGGCCGTCGAGGGTCTCGGTGCGGTCGAAGTCGGCGACGACCGCGGTGCCGGCGGTGCCGTCCCAGTAGGAGTAGGTCTTCTCCTCGGGGTCGAAGGGCCACTTGTTGATCAGGCCCTCGTGCGGCTCGGCGTCGGCGGGCAGGCCGTCGACGTCGTTGACCGCCTCGGCGGTGACGCGGTCGGTGGCGAACACGTCGGTGCTCGCGTTGACCAGCCGCTCGTCGCTGCCGTCGACGCAGTCGCCGGGGTCGCCCTCGTCGACGACGAGGCACTGGGTGCTGGTCATGACGACGTAGGAGTCGGTCGAGGCGTCGGTGTCGGACTTGGTGATGCTCGTGGCCACCACGGGCAGGGCCTCGCCGAGCTCACCGGTGGTGGTGTCGATGCGCGCGGCCTCGCCGGAGAGCCGGGTGACGCTGTCGACCTCCAGGGGCGTCTTCTTCACGACCCCTGGCGCCCACAGCAGGGCCACCAGGCCCGCCACCAGCAGAAAGGCTCCGAGTCCGAGCAGTACAGGCGCGATCTTGCGCATCTTTCGTCCCTCCCACAGGCGTACGTCCGCGGCACGGTAACCCATGAGTAACTTCCGCGCCATCTCCCGGTGCGCCACGCCGTGGCACTGGTCCGTACCAGTGTCTGCGCTCGACCACGATGGTGGTCCCGCGGCCGTGCGAGACTGCCGCCCATGGCGCTCGAGGTCCTGACCAGAGGCCGGTCGGACATCCTCGGCAGTACCGGGCGCCGGCTGGACGTCGTCGCCACCCGGCGATGGACCCTCGGCGAGATCTGGCTCGCCGGTCTCCTCATGGTGGCGGCGCAGCTGGCCTTCCGCGCCTGGATGGTCTACCCCGCCTGGTTCTTCCTCGACGACTACGTCTACCTGCACGACGCGCCGGCCGGCGGGCCGACCTGGGCGTGGGTCCTGTCGGACTACAACGGCCACCTGATGCCGGCAGCGCGCTTGCTCATCAGCCTCGTCGCCGGTGCCGGGCCGATCAGCTGGGCGACGGCCGCGACCACGTCACTGGTCCTGCAGGGGATCGCGAGCGTCGCCTGCCTGTGGTCGCTCCTGAGGCTCTTCGGGCCGAGGCCCGGCGTGCTGCTCCCCCACGCGCTCTTCCTCACGACGGTGATCACCGTGCCCGGCTTCGTGTGGTGGGCCGCGGCCATCAACCTCGTGGCGGTCCAGGCCACCCTCTTCGTCGCCGTGGCCGCGTGGGTCGAGCACCTGCGGAGCCGACGTCGCCGGTGGCTGCTGCTCACGGTGGTGGCAGTCCTGGTCGGCATGGCCTTCGACGTCCGCGGGGTGCTGACGCTGCCGGTGCTGGCCGTGGTCGCGCTCGTCTACTTCGCGAGCGGCGGGCTGCTGGCGAGGGTGCGCCTGCTCGCGCGGCGCCACCTCCTCGCCTGGACGGTGCTCGTGCTGGTCGGCGGCGCCTACACGGCGTACTACCT
>JBQGFI010000208.1:0-3838 GCA_052040065.1 Marmoricola sp. | reverse complement strand
CGCGGCCCCCGGGGCGATGAGGGGTCGGCTCCGGCTGCTCCTGGCGGTCGGGCTCGTCCTCGCCCTGGTGCTGCCGCTGGGGTGGATGTGGTGGCACAGCCGGCTCCCGGGGTCGTACTCGGTGGCCGACATGGGCGTGCCCGACTACGGCGGCGGGGAGGGCTTCGCCCACGTGCACGGCGGCGGCCTCGCGCTCGCCGCAGACGGCGCCGGAGACAGGGCCGCAGACGGGGCCACGGTGAGCGTCGACGACCTCGGCACCGACGCCCCCGGGGAGCCCGACGTCAGCGTCGACCTCGTCGCGGCGCAGGGCACCGTCGAGCTGCCCACCGGGGAGCAGGTCGAGGGGTACACCCTCGACGGCGGCTCGCCGGGCCCGCTGATCGAGGCCACGGTGGGCGACCTGGTCGAGGTCACGGTGCGCAACGACGACGTCGTGGGCGGCATCGCGCTGCACTGGCACGGGGTCGACGTGCCCAACGCCGAGGACGGCGTCGCCGGGGTCACCCAGGACGCCGTGATGCCGGGGGAGTCCCACACCTACCGCTGGGTCGCGCCCGACGCCGGCACCTTCTGGTACCACTCCCACCAGCTCTCCCACGAGCAGGTGCGGGGCGGCCTGTTCGGCCCGCTGCTGGTGCACCCCCGCGAGCGCGACGACACCCTCGACGTGATCGCCATGGCGCACTCCTACGGCGGGCTGAAGACGGTCGACGGCAGCACCGAGGACACCCGCGTCGAGGCCGAGCCGGGGCAGCGGGTGCGGCTGCGCGCGGTCAACACCGACAGCGACCCGATCCAGGTGTGGTCCAGCGAGTCGGCCCGCGTCGTCGCGGTCGACGGCACCGACGTGCACCGGCCCGACGAGGTCGTCGACCGCGCCGTCACGCTGCCTGCCGGCGGCCGGGTCGACCTCGAGGCGAGCGTGCCCACCGACGGCAGCGCACTGCGCCTCGGCTTCGCCAGCGGCGTGGGCGTCGTGGTCGGGCCGTCCGGTGCGACCGCGCCGGTCGACGACGACCAGCCGGAGCAGACCCTCGACCTGCTCTCGTACGGCGCGCCCGCCGACCTCGGCTTCGACCCCGACGAGGCCGACCGCACCTTCGACTACTCCATCGGCCGACGCCCGGGCTTCGTCGACGGGCGCCCGGGGCTGTGGTGGAGCGTCAACGGCGAGCTGCTCCCCGACCTGCCGATGATGATGGTCGAGGAGGGCGACGTGGTGCGGGTGCGCTACTCCAACCACAGCGGCGAGCTGCACCCGATGCACCTCCACGGCCACCACGCCGTCGTGCTCTCGCGCGACGGCGAGGACGCGACCGGCAGCCCGTGGTGGTTCGACTCCCTCGACATCGCGCAGGGCGAGAGCGTCGAGGTCGCCTTCGTGGCCGACAACCCCGGCATCTGGATGGACCACTGCCACAAGCTGGTGCACGCCCGCGAGGGGCTGGTCACCCACCTGATGTACCGCGGCGTCACCACGCCGTACCGGCTCGGCCACGACAGCGGCAACGTGCCGGAGTGAGTGCCCGTTAGCGTGCGGGGGTGACCGACGAGCCGCGCACCGCCGACCTGGGCTACGCACGTGTCGACCTCGACCGGGCGGGTCGCACCGGTGATCCCGAGGTGGTCTTCGGCGCGGGCAAGACGCCGTCGCAGGTCGTCGGCATCCTGCGGACGCTGTACGAGCGCCACCCCGACCGGGCGGTGCTCGCGACGCGCGTCTCGCCCGACGCCCTCGAGCTGGTCGCCCACGAGCTGCCCGAGGCCGTGCGCCACCCCGAGGCCCGTGCCGTCGTGCTCGGCGGGCTGCCCGCGCCGCGCGGACGTGTGGCGGTGGTCAGCGCCGGCACCTCCGACGGCCCCGTCGCGGCGGAGGCGGCGCTGTCGGTGCGCGTGCACGGCGCCGGGGTCGACCGTGTCGACGACGTCGGGGTCGCCGGCCTGCACCGCCTGCTCGACGTGCGCGAGCGCCTCACCGACGCCGACTGCCTCGTCGTGGTCGCCGGCATGGAGGGGGCGCTGCCCAGCGTGGTCGGCGGGTTGAGCGGCGTCCCGCTGGTCGCCGTGCCCACCAGCGTCGGCTACGGCGCCTCCTTCGGCGGGCTCGCGGCGCTGCTCGCGATGCTCAACTCCTGCGCGCCCGGCGTCACCGTGGTCAACATCGACAACGGCTACGGCGCCGGCGTCTTCGCGGCACGGGTGGCGCGCAACGCCCGGGAGCGCTCGTGAGCGGCCGCACCGTCTGGGTCGACGCGACCGCCGGCGCGAGCGGCGACATGCTGCTCGGGGCCCTCGTGGGCGCCGGCGTGCCGCTCGGGGTGCTGGCCGACGCGGTCGACAAGGTCGCGCCGGGGCAGGTGCTGCTGCGCGAGGAGCGGGTGCGCCGCGGCGACCTCGTCGCGACCCGCTGCCACGTCGAGGTCGCCGACGCCGCCCCGCACCGCAGCTGGCGCGACGTCGCCGCGCTCCTCGCCGGGGCCGGCCTCCACGAGGACGTGCGGGCGCTGGCCCACGACGTCTTCGAGCGGCTCGCCGAGGCCGAGGGACGCGTGCACGGCGTCGACCCCGCCGAGGTGCACTTCCACGAGGTCGGGGCGCTCGACGCCATCGCCGACGTCGTGGGCGTCTGTGCCGGGATCGCCCACCTCGCCCGTGACGGCGTGTGGCCGCGGGTGGTCTGCTCGCTCGTGGCGGTGGGGTCGGGTCAGGTGGGCGGCGCCCACGGGCGGCTGCCCGTGCCGGTACCCGCCGTGGCCGAGCTGCTGCGCGGGGTGGCGTCGTACGCCGGCCCGGGCGACGGCGAGGCCTGCACGCCGACCGGCGCGGCCCTGCTGACGGCGCTCGCCGACGCGTGGGGCACGCAGCCGGCGATGGTGGTCGACCGGATCGGCGTCGGTGCCGGCGCGCGCGACCCCGCAGGCCACGCCAACGTCACCCGGGTCCTGGTCGGCGGTGACGCCGCCGCCGAGCGCCAGGGCGACGGCACGGTCGTGCTCGAGTGCAACGTCGACGACCTCGACCCCCGGGTGTGGCCCGGCGTGCTGACCGCGCTCCTCGAGGCCGGGGCGGACGACGCGTGGCTGACGCCGATCCTGATGAAGAAGGGGCGTCCGGCGCACACGCTGGGCGTGCTCGTGGGGGCCGCACGGGTCGACCGCGTGCGCCGCGAGGTCTACCGGCAGACCTCCACGATCGGGCTGCGCGAGACGGCCGTGGTCAAGGACGCGCTCGAGCGGCGTCTCGTGACGGTCGAGGTGGAGGGTCACCCCGTGGAGGTCAAGGTGGCCCTGCTCGACGGCGAGGTGGTCAACGTGCAGCCGGAGTTCGAGCAGGTGGCCACCGCGGCCCGCGCCCTCGCGCTCCCGGTGCGCACGGTGCTCGCCCGCGCCTCCGCCCGGGCGCAGGAGATCTCCTAGGCTCGGAGCATGACCGACACCGTCCGCCCCGGCGTCGACAGCGAGGTCGGGCGGCTGCGCACCGTGCTGCTGCACCGCCCGGGTCCCGAGCTCAAGCGGCTGACGCCCCGCAACAACGACCAGCTGCTCTTCGACGGCATCCCCTGGGTGTCCCGGGCGCAGGAGGAGCACGACGCCTTCGCCGAGGCGCTGCGCGACCACGGCGTCGAGGTGCTCTACCTGACCGAGCTGCTGGTCGACACGCTGGCCGGCGACGAGGCACGACACCGCGCCGTCGAGGGCGTCACGGCCTCGCTGCGGCTCGGAGACACGCTGCGCGACCACCTGCGCGGCTGGCTGGGGGAGCTCGCCCCCGAGGCGCTGACCGACGTGCTCACCGCCGGGCTGCGCAACGACGAGGTGCGGGGCGGCGCCGGGCT
>JBQGFI010000207.1:0-11031 GCA_052040065.1 Marmoricola sp. | reverse complement strand
GTAGATCCGCTCCAGGTAGTAGTCGCGGTCGTCCTCGGCGATCTCGCGCGGGTCCTTGTCGGCGTCCTTGGCGTCCTTGGGGACCCAGATGCGGCCGTCGTTGCGCAGCGACTCCGACATCAGCGTCAGCTTGGACTGGTGGGCGCCCGAGACCGGGATGCAGGTCGGGTGGATCTGGGTGTAGCAGGGGTTGGCCATGTAGGCGCCCTTGCGGTGCGCGCGCCAGGTGGCGGTGACGTTGCAGCCCATGGCGTTGGTGGAGAGGAAGAAGACGTTGCCGTAGCCGCCGCTGGCCAGCACCACGGTGTCGGCCAGGTGCGTCTCGATCTCGCCCGTGACCATGTCGCGGGCGATGATGCCGCGGGCGCGGCCGTCGACGACGACCAGCTCGAGCATCTCGTGGCGGGTGAACATCTCGACCGTCCCGGCGCCGACCTGCCGCTCCAGCGCCTGGTAGGCGCCGATGAGCAGCTGCTGGCCGGTCTGGCCGCGGGCGTAGAAGGTGCGCGAGACCTGGACGCCGCCGAAGGAGCGGTTGTCGAGCAGGCCGCCGTACTCGCGGGCGAAGGGCACGCCCTGGGCGACGCACTGGTCGATGATGCTCGCGCTGACCTCGGCGAGGCGGTAGACGTTGGACTCCCGTGAGCGGTAGTCGCCGCCCTTGATGGTGTCGTAGAAGAGCCGCTCGACCGAGTCGCCGTCGCCCTTGTAGTTCTTGGCCCCGTTGATGCCGCCCTGGGCGGCGATCGAGTGGGCGCGACGCGGGGAGTCCTGGTAGCAGAAGGACTTCACCTGGTAGCCGGCCTCGCCCAGCGTGGCGGCCGCCGAGCCGCCGGCCAGGCCGGTGCCGACGATGATGACCGAGACCTTGCGGCGGTTGGCGGGGTTGACGATGCGCGCGTCGAAGATGCGCTTGCTCCAGCGCTCCTCCAGCGGGCCGTCGGGAGCGTTCTCCCGGCCGGTCAGGGGCTCACCCGCGGTGTAGTAGCCGGCGGCGTCGTCGTGACGCTGCGGGTCGTCCGGCGAGGCCGGGTCGGAGGTCTTGAGCGTGTCGGTCATGCGTTCCTCACAGGGCTGGGTCGTGGCTCACGCGGGTGGAGTGCCCGTGGTCTAGGAGATGACTCCCAGGAGCACCGAGATCGGGACGAGGGAGAAGCCGCCGGCGACGACGACGGCGAGCACCAGGCCGGCGCGCTTCCAGAGCACGCGCTGGCGCACGGAGTTGGTCAGGCCCAGGGTCTGCCCGGCGCTCCACACCCCGTGGTGCAGGTGCAGGCCGAGCGCGACCATCGCGACGAGGTAGATCAGCGTGAGCCACCAGACCTCGAAGGAGTCGACCATCAGCTGGTAGGGGTTGTTGGTCGCGCCGCCCTGCGGGTTGACCTTGCCCACCGTGAAGTTGAGCAGGTGCCACACGATGAAGAGCAGCAGCGTCACGCCGCCCCAGCGCATCCAGTGCGAGGAGACGCTGGAGTGCTTGTTCTTCTTCACCACGTACTTGGTGGTGCGGGCCGTCCGGGCGCGCCGCCACAGCGTGACCGCCGCGTAGACGTGCAGCACCAGCGAGGCGAGGAGCACCACGCGGGCGATCCACAGGAAGCCGGAGTACGGCAGCAGCGGCTCGCCGAGCTCGCGCAGGTGCTCGGCGTAGCCGTTGAAGGCAGCCTCGCCCGAGAAGGCCTTGAGGTTGCCGTACATGTGGGCCAGCACGTAACCCACGAAGATCAGACCGGTGACGGCCATGGTGATCTTCAAGAAGATGGTCGAGCGCGTCGACCTGCTGTTTGTCGCCAGTGTCGCGGTTGCCACAACACTCACGGTATCCCGAGGAGTGGCCGGGGTCGGTCACCGGGAGTGTGAGATATCTCAGGCCGCCCTCAGCGGACCCTCAGCCCAGCACCCGGATCACGGTGCGGCCGCGGCCCGTGAAGCGCCACACCGACCGCTCCATGGAGCGCGAGACGCGCAGGCAGCCGTGGGAGCGGTCGAGGTCGGTGCCGAGCAGCCACTCCGCGTGGATCGGGTCGCCGCCGCGCGCCCGGCGGGGGATGCCGTGGAAGCCGAAGCCGCAGGGCGCGAAGCGCACGAAGTGGTCGAGCAGCAGCCGTCCCGACAGGTCGCGGTTGCGGAGCACGCGCGCCGAGCGGCCGCAGTAGGAGCCCGTCACGTAGCGCCCCGGTCGCAGCTCGCGCTCGTTGTCGATCATCGGGCCCTGCACGGCGACCTTCCCGTCGGCGCGCACCAGCCACACCCAGTGCTCCGTCTGGCTCACCACGATGCGGCGCCCGCCGCCGGACCGGGCCGGCAGCGGACGTGCGTCGCACCGGCCGAGCCGCTCGGTGGAGCGGTGCAGGCGCATCCGGGTGGGCCGGTCGAGCCGACCGGTCTGGCGCAGCGCGTGGCGTGACTGGAAGCGGATGACGGCGGCCCTGAGCTTGGTGTCGCGGCGCCCGTCGGCCGACCCTGCCTGGCAGCGCAGCGAGTTGAGCACGCGCTGCGAGTCCTCCACCGTGCTGCGCGCCGCCTCGGCCGGGGTGGTGAGCAGCGTCGACGCCAGGACGAGGGTCACCGCGACGAGGACGACGCGGACCCGCGTCACGGGGTCGCCTCGCGGTGCAGCACCAGGACGGCGCGGTCGTCGTCGCCGCGCCGGACCTCCGCGAGCAGGCGCCGTGCAGCACCGTCGAAGCCGTCGGCCACGGCGGCCCGCGCGCGCCCCTGCAGCCAGTCGAGCGCGATGTCGAGGTCGTGGGAGCGGAAGTCGAGCACGCCGTCGGTGTAGAACATCAGCGCCTCACCGGGGGCGAGCCTGCCGTGAGAGCCGTGCAGCTGCGGGTCCTCCACGATGCCGAGGGCGGTGCCCGACGCCCCCTCGGGGTGCCACTGCCCCTCGTCGGAGTGGTAGCGGAGCGCCGGGGGGTGCCCGGCGCTGAGCAGCTGGTAGTCGCCCGAGCCGAGGTCGACGGACACGTGCACGGCGGTGGCGAAGCTCGCGTCCTGCTTGAGCCGGAGCAGGAAGTCGTTGGCGCTCTCCAGCAGCCGCCGCGGGGGGAGGGCGCCGATCAGGCCACCGAGCGCCCCACCGAACTGCAGCGCCTGCGACGCCGCGCCGACGCCCTTGCCGCAGACGTCGACCAGGATCATCTCCAGCCGCTCCTGGTCGCTGTCGAGGCGCGTCACCAGGAAGTCGCCGCCGTAGCCCACGCCGCTCGCCGCGAGCATCGCCGACTGCGAGGTCCAGCCCTCGGGCAGCGGTGGCACCCGGCCGCTGGCCTGCAGCCGCCGGCGCAGGTCGGTGAGCATCGCCTCGCTCATCGGTCCGGGCAGGCCGCTCTGCTGCCGGCTGGCGGTGAAGAGGATCAGCAGGCTCGCGAGGCCGAGGGCGACGAGCGCGCTGATCCGGGCGCCGTTGAGCTCGACCTTGATCAGCATCCCCGTCACGGCGAGCGTCGCGGTCACCACCACGAGCGCCACCAGCGGCCAGAAGCGCAGCAGGATCATCCCGAGCATCAGCCAGACGAAGTACGCCGTCAGCGGCATCAGGTTGTAGTCGAGGAGCGAGACCCCGAAGCTCGCGCCGACCCCGACCAGCAGCAGCGCCAGGGTCAGGGCCTGGCTCTCCGAGCTGCCGGTGCGCCACGTGGCGACCGGGTCGGCGAGGTAGCGGCGGAACCGCGTGGAAAGCGCCGTCGTGCCGCTGCCAGCCATCGGCCTGATCCCCCGTCGTCGTCGACCCGGGAAGGATACTCACTCCCGGTCCTCCGACGCAGGACGATGGGGCTACTGGGTCAGGTGGGCGCCCGGGACGAGCAGCGGCGGCCTGACGGCGGCCGGGTAGTGCTCCTCGAGCAGCTCCGCGACCGCGGCGTCCCAGTCGCGGTCGGCCACCGACTCCCGGGCGCGCGAGGTGAGCGTCCACAGCAGGTCGGGGCTGGCGGCGGCCCTGGCGACGGCCTTGGCGAGCGCCGTGCCCCCGCGGTCGGTGCTCACCAGCAGGCCGTTGTGCTCGTGGCGGACCACCTCGCGCGCCGTGCCGTTGTCGAAGGCCACGACCGGCACGCCGCTGGCGAGCGCCTCGAGCACGACGGGGGAGTAGACCTCGCGGCGCCGCGGCTGCACGAGCAGGTCCAGGGTCGCGAGGCAGCGCGCCCGCTCGACACCGGTGACGTGAGGGATGACCTTGGCGCCGCTGGCCCGGAGCGTGGCGGCTCCGGGGCCGTCGCCGAGGGCGAGCAGCCGGACGCCGGGCAGCTTGGCCACCGCGCTCAGCCGGGCCACCACCTTGCGCCGCTCGAGCGGGCCGACGTACCCCGCGACGAGCAGGCCGCCGTCGGGTGCGTGGGCGCGCGCCCAGCGGTCGTGCAGGTCGTCCTCGCGCATGCCGGGGTGGTGGTGCGCGAGGTCGACGCCGGGGCCCCAGGCGCGGGGGTGGAGCACGAGCGTGGGGCAGCCGACCTGCTCGGCCGCCTCCGCGACCTTCAGGCCGAGGCGGTGGGGGTCGACGAGGTGGCACAGGTCGGACCGCGAGAGCCGCAGCGCCTCGCGCACGGCGGAGACCGGCGTCATCCGGCTGGCCCAGAAGACGCGGGCCCCGTGGAAGGTCGACGGACCTCGCCCCATGGTGAAGAGCGCGACGTCGTGGCCGGCGCTGGTGAGCCGGACCGCGATCTCGCGTGTCACGCGGGCGCTCGGCTCGTCCTCGGGGACGAACTGCTCGGTCACGAGGGCGATGCGCATGCCGCGAGCGTGGAGCAGCGCGGTGACGGCCCGGTGACCGCCGCACGAGACGCGGGTGAACGACGTCAGTCGGCCAGGTCGCCCGCGGGGAGGCCGTGGAGGCAGACGTCGTGGCGCCGGGGCTCACCTGACTCCCCGCGCAGGGGCAGGAAGCCGCGGCGCACGCCCTCGCGGGGCAGGGCGGCCCCGAGCGCCGTCCGGCACGACGCGGTGTTCTCCACGCTGTGGTCGAGCTGCACCCGTGCCTGCCGTGGTCCGTGCGCGTCGACCAGCAGCCACCGCACGAGTGTGCGCAGCGCGCGGGTCGAGACGCCCTGCCCCCGGGCGTCGGGGTGCACCGAGTAGCCCACGTCGGCGATGCGCAGCAGCGCCGGCACGTCCTGGCGCCAGGCGACGGACGCCAGGAAGCGGTCGGGGCGCGCGGCGTCGGCCACGGTGAGGTCGCCCGGCTCGCGGAGCTCGTACGCCGCCCGCGACTGCGCGACGCGCTCGTCGAGGTCGGACTCGCGCTGCGGCACGGGCACCCCCAGGGGGACGCCGTAGGCGAGCTGGAGCGGGTCGTGGGCCAGCTCGAGCATCCGTGCTCGGTCACCCGGTGCGGGCGGACGCAGCAGCAGTCCCTCGCCGATGATCTCGGGGGCCCGCGACTCCGTCACGCCCGCAGCCTAGGCGCGGGTGGAGGTGACGGGTATTTCACACTCGCTGGTCGTCTCCCGGCCCCGTCCCTAGGGTGCGCACATGAGCAGTGACGCCCGTCTCATGCTGAGCGAGGGCTTCGCCCACACCCGGGACGACTGGGAGGCCGCGGCCGCGGCCGTGCTGCGGCGGTCCCGACGCCTCGGCGACGACGACCCCGACTCCGGGGTCTGGGAGGCGCTGACGCGTCGCACGCTCGACGGCCTCGACGTGCCGCCCCTGGGCAGCGCCGAGCTCGTCGCCGACCTGCCCGACCCCGTGCGGCCCCCGGCCCGCGACGCCGGGTGGGACGTGCGCGCCTGGCTCGCCGACCCCGACCCGGCGGTCGCGGCGAGGGCCGCGCTCACCGACCTGGAGAACGGCGCCCACTCCCTGCTCGTCCAGGTCGGCCCCGGTGGCCTCGCGCCCGACGACCTCGCGGGCGCGCTCGACGGCGTGCTGCTCGACGTGGCGCCGGTGGTGCTCGACGCCCCGCACGCGCCGCTGGCTGCCGCCCGCGCGCTCGCCGAGGTGCTCCGCACGGCGGGTGGGGCTCCCGCCGCGGGGACGAACCTCGGCGTCGACCCCTTCGCGGCGGCGGCCCGGGCCCTGGGGTCGCCGGCGGACGACGCGGCGGCGCAGGTCGTCGCGGCCCACGAGCTGGCCCGCGACCTCGGCTGCCGGGCGCTCGTGGTCGACGGCACCGCCCTGCACGACGCCGGAGCCTCCGACGTGCAGGAGGTGGGCTACGCGCTGGCGGTCGCCGCGCACCACCTGCGGGCGCTCGAGGCGGCGGGGGTCGCGGTCGACGACGCGGCGGCCACCGTCGAGTTCCGGCTGGCGGCCACCGACGAGCAGCTGCTCACCGTGGCCAAGCTGCGGGTGGTGCGCCGGCTCTGGGCCCGGATGCTCGAGCTCAGCGGCGCCTCGACCGACCGGCGGCAGATGGTGCTCCACGCCGTGACCTCCCGGCCCATGATGACCAGGTACGACCCGTGGGTGAACATGCTGCGCACCTGCGTGGCGGCCTTCGCGGCCGGTGTCGGCGGCGCGGACGCCGTGACCGTGCTGCCCTTCGACTCCCGGCTGGGCCTGCCCGACGCCTTCGGGCGCCGGATCGCGCGCAACACCTCCACGCTGCTGGTGGAGGAGAGCCACGTCGCGCGCGTCGCCGACCCCGCCGGTGGGGCGTACGCCGTGGAGCGGCTCACCGACGACCTCGCGCAGGCGGCGTGGGCGGAGCTGGGCGCGATCGAGTCGTCCGGCGGCGTGAGCGCCGCCCTCGCCGACGGCTCCCTGGCGGCGCGGGTGCGGCAGGTCGCCGAGGAGCGCGACCGGCTCGTGGCCACCCGCCGGCGGGCCGTCACGGGCACCTCGGAGTTCCCGAACCTCGAGGAGACGCTGCCCGAGCGCGCGCCGTACGCCGAGGGAGCGCACCCGGTGCGGCCGTGGGCCGAGCCCTTCGAGCGGCTGCGCGACGACCCGGCGGAGACGCCCGTCTTCCTCGCCACCATGGGCAGCCTGGCGCGGCACACGGCGCGGGCGACCTTCGCCGCCAACCTGCTCGCGGCCGGTGGCGTCGCCGTCGCCGGTCGGGGCGTGCACGACGACGTCGCGGCGGTGCTGGAGACCTACCGCGGCCCCGACGGCGGGCAGCCCGTGGTGTGCCTGGCCGGTCACGACGACGACTACGCCGCCTGGGGCGCCGAGCTGGTGGCGGCGCTGCGCGAGGCGGGGGCGACCTGGGTCGTGGTGGCAGGTCGTCCGGGCGACCTCGGGGTCGACGACAGCGCGGCGGTGGGGGTGGACGCCGTGGCGTTCCTGACGACGGTGAGGGAGAGGCTCCGATGAGCGTTCCGGAGAGCTTCGCCGGGCTGGACCTGGCGGGCGAGGTGGCGGCGCACGAGGCGGTCGAGCGGGAGCCCTGGGAGTCGCCCGAGGGCATCGACGTGCTGCCCGTCTACGGCCCCGAGCACCTGGAGGGCCTCGACGGCCTGGACACCTGGCCGGGCCTGGCGCCGTACCTGCGCGGTCCCTACCCGACGATGTACACCACGCAGCCCTGGACGATCCGGCAGTACGCCGGCTTCAGCACCGCCGAGGAGTCCAACGCCTTCTACCGCCGCAACCTCGCGGCCGGCCAGAAGGGTCTCTCGGTCGCCTTCGACCTCGCGACCCACCGCGGCTACGACTCCGACCACCCGCGGGTCAAGGGCGACGTCGGCATGGCGGGGGTGGCGATCGACTCGATCTACGACGCGCGCCAGCTCTTCGACGGCATCCCGCTCGACGAGATGTCGGTGTCGATGACGATGAACGGCGCGGTGCTGCCGGTGATGGCGCTCTACGTCGTCGCGGCCGAGGAGCAGGGGGTGAAGCCGGCGCAGCTCACGGGGACCATCCAGAACGACATCCTCAAGGAGTTCATGGTCCGCAACACCTACATCTACCCGCCCAAGCCGAGCATGCGGATCATCAGCGACATCTTCGGCTACACCAGCCGCGAGATGCCGCGCTTCAACTCCATCTCGATCTCCGGCTACCACATCCAGGAGGCGGGGGCGACGGCCGACCTGGAGCTGGCCTACACCCTGGCCGACGGCGTGGTGTACCTGCGGGCCGGTCTCGACGCGGGGCTCTCGGTCGACACCTTCGCCCCGCGGCTCTCCTTCTTCTGGGCGATCGGCATGAACTTCTTCATGGAGGTCGCCAAGATGCGCGCCGCCCGCGCGCTGTGGGCGCGCCTGGTGGGTCAGTTCGAGCCCGAGAACCCCAAGTCGCTCTCGCTGCGCACGCACTGCCAGACCTCCGGGTGGTCGCTGACCGCGCAGGACGTCTTCAACAACGTGCAGCGCACCTGCATCGAGGCGATGGCCGCCACCCAGGGCCACACCCAGTCGCTGCACACCAACGCCCTCGACGAGGCGATCGCGCTGCCGACCGACTTCTCCGCGCGCATCGCGCGCAACACCCAGCTGCTGCTGCAGCAGGAGTCGGGCACCACGCAGACCATCGACCCGTGGGCCGGCAGCTGGTACGTCGAGCGGCTCACCCACGACCTCGCCGAGCGGGCCTGGGCCCACATCACCGAGGCCGAGGAGGCCGGCGGGATGGCGGCCGCCATCGAGCAGGGGCTGCCCAAGATGCGCATCGAGGAGGCCGCCGCCCGCACCCAGGCGCGGCTCGACTCCGGCGTGCAGACGCTGGTGGGCGTCAACACCTACCGGCTGCCCGACGAGGACCCGCTCGAGACGCTGCGCGTCGACAACGCCTCGGTCTACCGCCAGCAGCTGGCCAAGCTGGAGCGGCTGCGCGAGGAGCGCGACGCCGAGGAGGTCACCCAGCGGCTCGACGCGCTCACCCGCGGCGCCGAGGGTGACGGCAACCTGCTCGAGCTCGCGATCGACGCGGCCCGCGCCAAGGCGACGGTCGGCGAGATCTCCGACGCCCTGGAGAAGCCGTGGGGCCGGCACCGGGCCACCATCCGTACGATCTCCGGGGTGTACAAGCGCGAGTCGGGCGACAACGACGCCATGGCGCGCGTCGTCGCCGCCACCGACCGCTTCGCCGAGCACGAGGGCCGGCGTCCGCGCATCCTGGTCGCCAAGATGGGCCAGGACGGCCACGACCGCGGCCAGAAGGTCATCGTCACCGCCTTCGCCGACATGGGCTTCGACGTCGACGTCGGGCCGCTCTTCGCCACGCCGGAGGAGGTGGCCCAGCAGGCGGTCGACGCCGACGTGCACCTGGTGGGCGTCAACTCGCTCGCGGCGGGGCACCTGACGCTGGTGCCGGAGCTGAAGCAGGCGCTGGCCGACCAGGGTGCTCCCGAGGTGATGATCGTCGTGGGCGGGGTGATCCCGCCCGACGACGTGCCGGTGCTGCTGGAGATGGGGGCCGCGGCGGTCTTCCCGCCCGGCACCGTCATCGCCGAGGCCGCCCTCGAGCTGCTCGACCGGCTCGCCGGGCAGCTGGACCACCCGAGTGCCGCCTCCTGACGTCGCCGCCCTCGTCGCGGGGGTGCGCGAGGGCAGGCGGGCGTCGGTGTCGCGGGCCATCACGCTCGTGGAGTCGTCGCGGGCCGACCACCGGGAGGCCGCGCGTGCGCTGATGACCGAGCTCGCGGGCGCCACGCCCGCGTCGTCGGTGCGGGTCGGGATCTCCGGGGTGCCGGGCGTCGGCAAGTCGACCCTGATCGAGACCCTGGGCGGGCAGCTGACCGGCGCCGGCCACCGGGTGGGGGTGCTGGCGGTCGACCCGTCGTCGGTGCGCACGGGCGGGTCGGTGCTCGGCGACAAGACCCGGATGGGCACGCTCGCCGCCGACCCGGCGGCGTACATCCGGCCCTCGCCGACCGCCGGGACGCTCGGCGGCGTCGCCCGTGCCACCGCGCAGGCGATGGTGGTGCTGGAGGCCGCGGGCTACGACGTGGTGCTCGTCGAGACCGTCGGCGTGGGGCAGTCGGAGGTCACGGTGGCGGGCATGGTCGACACCTTCCTCTTCCTCACCCTGGCCCGCACCGGCGACCAGCTGCAGGGCATCAAGAAGGGCATCCTCGAGATCGCCGACGTCATCGCGGTCAACAAGGCCGACGCCGACCGCGCGCAGGAGGCGGCCTCGGCGGCCAAGGAGCTCGCCGGCGCGCTGCGCCTCGTGCACGGCCGCGGGGCCGCGTGGGTGCCCCCGGTGCTGACCTGCTCCGGGCTCCACGGCGACGGGGTCGAGGAGGTCTGGCAGCGGGTGCTCGACCACCGCGCGTCCCTGGGGGAGCAGGGCGTGGCCGCCAAGCGGGCCGGCCAGCAGCTCGACTTCACCTGGGCGCTGGTGCGCGACGAGCTCGACCAGCGCCTGGCCCGCTCGCCCGGCGTGCGAGCCCTGCGCGAGGAGGTCCGCCGCGCGCTGCTGGCCGGTGAGACCACCGCCCCGCTCGCGGCCGACCGCCTGCTCGCGGCGTACGACGCGGACGGCGAGGTCGGCCGCTCCGCCGCCGAGGTCTGAGAGGCTCGACCCGTGGAGACGCCGCGCTTCCTCGGCCTGCTGGGTGTGCTGGGCGGCTTCGTGGCGCTCGCGGTTCTGGTCGCGCTCTTCCAGCTGGGGCAGGCCCTGGGCGGCTTCGACGGCTTCGGCGGTGACGACGAGGAGGGGCCGCCCGCGGCCCAGGAGCGCTTCCTCGAGACCGTGGTCGAGGGGCAGGACGCCGCGGGCGACGCCAACGACGTCCGGCTGGTGCAGGCCGACCTCGACCGCGACGCCGCCCTGTGCGGCGGCCGGCTGCCCGGCGAGCTGAGCGCCGAGGACCTGGCGGCCGACGACTGGTGGGGCACGGTGCAGGACATCGAGACCGGCATGGGCGACGACGCCGCGCAGCTGCGCATCCAGCTCGACCACGACGTGGAGCTGGTGGTCGACGACCGGGTCCCCGGTGAGGGCGTCCAGCCCGGCAGCAGCCTCTACGAGGCGGTCGCCGCGCTCGTCGACGGCGACGACGTCGTCGTGAGCGGTCGCTTCGTCAAGGACCCCGAGGGCTGCCTGGCCGAGCGCAGCCTCCGCCTCCGCAACAGCCTGCTCACCCCCGACTTCGACTTCGTCCTCACCGGCATCGACCCCCGCTGACCCGTC
>JBQGFI010000206.1:0-6019 GCA_052040065.1 Marmoricola sp. | reverse complement strand
GGTGGGGGGCCGCCGCCGCCCCCCCCCCCGCGGGGGGGGTGCCCGGGCGGCCCCCGGGGTGCGCGCCCCCCCACCGCCTGGGAGGGGTCCGGAGCACTCACACCTTGAGCCTAGACGGCTCAGGTCTCCCTCAGGACAGGGCGTTACCGTGGAGCGCATGAGCAGCACTCCCGGTGGCCCCAGCGGCAACGGCGACGACCAGAACCCCTTCAAGGGCACGCCCTTCGAGCAGATCTTCTCCGCGTTCGGCGGTCAGGGCGGCCCGGGGGGCGCCGGCATGCCCGACCTGTCGGCGCTGATGTCGCAGGTCCAGGCGATGATGGCGCCCTACGACGGCCCCGTGAACTGGTCGCTGGCCACCGACGTCGCCCGCCGCACCTGCGCCCAGGAGCCGGACCCGAGCCCCGACGCCTCCGACCGGGCCCGGGTGGCCGACGTGGTGCGCCTCGCCGACCACTGGCTCGACACCGCGACCGTGCTGCCCTCGGGCGTCACCACCGCGGTGGCGTGGAGTCGCGCGGAGTGGATCGAGAAGACCACCGACGTGTGGCGCCGGCTGGTCGAGCCCGTGGCCGAGCACGTCGTCGGCGCGATGGGCAACGCCATGCCCGAGGAGGCCCGCGCGATGGCCGGGCCGCTGCTCGGCATGCTCGGCAAGGCCGGCGGCGCGATGTTCGGCAGCCAGGTCGGCAGCGCGCTCGGGGGCCTGGCCACCGAGGTGCTCAGCGCCAGCGACATCGGCCTGCCGCTCGGTCCCGAGGGCACGGCCGCGCTGCTCCCCCACAACGTCAAGGCCTTCGCCGAGGGACTCGACGTGACCGAGGACGACGTGCTCCTCTACTTCGCGCTGCGCGAGGCCGCCCACCAGCGACTCTTCGCCCACGTGCCGTGGCTGCGGGCCCACCTGCTGGCCACCGTCGAGGACTTCGGCCGCGGCGTCACCATCGACGTCTCCGGGATCGAGCAGGCGATGGGCCAGCTCGACCCGCAGAACCTCGAGGCGGTCCAGGAGGCGCTGCAGGGAGGGCTCTTCGAGCCCGAGCAGACCCCGCAGCAGAAGGCCGCCCTGGTGCGGCTGGAGACCATCCTCGCGCTGGTCGAGGGCTGGGTCGACGAGGTCGTCGGCCTCGCCACCGCCGAGCGGATGCCCGCGGCCGGCAAGATGCAGGAGGCGATCCGCCGGCGGCGTGCCGCCGGGGGCCCCGCCGAGGACACCTTCGCCGCCCTCGTGGGCCTGGAGCTGCGGCCGCGTCGGCTGCGCGACGCCTCCACGCTGTGGGGCTCGCTCCGCTCCCGCCAGGGGCAGGAGGCGCGCGACGCGGTCTGGGCGCACCCCGACCTGCTGCCGACCCCCGACGACCTCGACGACCCGCTGGGCTTCCGCGAGGAGATCTCCGAGGTGCCCGAGCTCAGCGACGAGGACTTCGACCGCGAGCTCGGCAAGCTGCTGGGCGACCAGGGCGACCAGGGCGACGGCACCGACGAGAGCGGTTCTGGCCCCGGCAAGCCCGACGCGTGACCCTGCACGCCGCGGCGTACGACGCCCTGGCGCGCTGGCACGCGCCGACCCCCGCGCAGGAGGAGCTGCGGACGGCGTACGTCGACCACCTGCGCGCGCACCCCGACGGCGTGTGGCGGGAGTGCTTCCCCGACCACCTCACCGCCAGCACGCTGGTGCTCTCCGCCGACGGCAGCCACGCCCTGCTGCAGCTGCACGCCAAGGCCGGCCGCTGGTTCCAGCTGGGCGGGCACCTCGAGCCCGGTGACGGCACCCTCGCCGACGGCGCCCTGCGCGAGGCGACCGAGGAGTCGGGGCTGCGGGGGCTGGCGCTCGACCCGGTGCCGGTGCAGCTCTCGCGGCACGAGGTCGCCTTCTGCGACCCGCGCGGACCGGTCGACCACCTCGACGTGCGCTTCGTGGCCCGTCCGACGACCGCGGACGACCCGGTGCTCAACCACGAGTCGCTCGCGCTGCGGTGGTGGCCGGTCACCGGGCTGCCCACCGACGAGCCCGACCTGCACGAGCTGCTCGCGCTAGGCCTCGCGCGGCTCGGCGACTGAGGCCACGCCCTCCAGGAAGCCCTTGGCCCGCTCGGCCCGCGGGTAGGCGTCGACCAGGGCCCAGAAGGCCCGCGAGTGGTTGGGCTCGACGAGGTGGGCGAGCTCGTGCAGCAGCACGTAGTCGACCACCCACGACGGGGTGCCGCGCAGTCGGTCGGAGAGCCGGATCTCGCCGGTCGCAGCGGTGCACGACCCCCACCGGGTGGTCATGGTGTCGACCCACCGCACCGAGGTCGCCGTGGTGCCGGGCGGCAGGTACTGCGCCGCCAGCGCGGACGCCCGGCGCTCCAGCTCGTCGTCGCTGCGGTGGCGGCGTTGCTCCGAGCGCTCGAGCCGTCCCAGCATCGTGGCGACCCACTCGGCCTCCTCGGCCCGGGTGAAGCGGTCGGGGATCAGCACGACCACCCGCCCCTCCTTCCGGTAGGCCGACACCGTGCGCGTGCGCCGGCGGGAGCGGCGTACCTCGACCTCGGGGGCGCTCACGACGCCTGCTTGGCCGCGGCCCACGCCAGCAGCCGCTCGCGGGGCCAGGTGTTGACCACCCGGTCGGGGTCGAGGCCGAGCTCCTCGGCGCGCGCACAGCCGTAGACCTGGAAGTCGAGCTGGCCCGGGGCGTGGGCGTCGCTGTCGATGGAGAAGAGGCACCCCAGGTCGATCGCCTGCTGCAGCAGCCGGGTGGGCGGGTCCCGGCGCTCGGGGCGGGCGTTGATCTCGACCGCCGTGCCGGTCTCGGCGCAGGCGCCGAAGACCTCCTCGGGGTCGAACTGCGACTCGCCGCGGGTGCCGCGGTTGCCCGTCACGAGTCGGCCCGTGCAGTGCCCCAGCACGTTGGTGACGGGGTGGTGCACCGCCGCGACCATCCGCCGGGTCATCGCGGCCCGCTCCATCGCGAGCTTGGAGTGCACCGAGGCGACGCGGACGTCGAGCCGGGCGAGCATCTCCTCGGACTGGTCGAGGCCGCCGTCGTCGAGGATGTCGACCTCGATGCCGCGCAGCAGCCGGAAGTGGCGGTGCTCCGGGCTGCGCTCCAGGTGGTCGTTGACGGCGTCGACGACGTCGAGCTGGCGCGAGAGCCGGGCCGCGGAGAGCCCGTTGGCCACGCGCAGTCGCGGTGAGTGGTCGGTGAGCACGAGGTAGTCGTGACCGAGCTCGACGGCGGTGAAGGCCATCTCCTCGATCGGCGACCCGCCGTCGGACCAGTCGCTGTGGGAGTGCAGGTCGCCCCGGAGCGCGGCCCGCAGGTCGTCGCCACCCTGGACCAGCGGCCCGCCCACCTCGCGCTCCAGCCGGGCCAGGCGCTCGGGCACCTCGCCGCGCACGGCTGCCTCGATCACCTCCGCCGTCGAGGCCCCGATGCCGGGCAGCTCGCGCAGCGTGCCGGCCCGCACCCGCTCCTCGACCTCCTCGCCCAGCGGCAGGACGGTCGCGGCCGCGGACCGGAACGCCTTGACCTTGTAGGTCTCGGCCCGGCTGCGCTCGAGCAGGAAGGCGATGCGGCGCAGCGCGGCGACAGGACCCAGGACCACCCGGCCATTGTGCGCGAGGGCACCGACGGACGCGCCCTGGGTCCACAGGCGCCGCAGGCGAGGTCCACACCCGAGCGCGGGATGTCCCCAGGCTGTCCACAGGGTTTTCCACAGGCGGTGCACAACCGGGGACCGAACGGTGGATTGACCAGCGCCGCGACCGGCCCTAGGTTGACGACACCAGAGGCCCCCGACACCACCCGCCGCGTTCGCAAGGGGAAGGCAAGCGCGGTGGTACCTGTCGGGGGCCTCTCTTTCGTCGGTCGACTTCGCCGGTTCGCCCTCGCCCAGCGCTCCTGGTTTGGAAGACTGCAGACGCGCGACGAGTGACGAAACGCAGGAAGTGGAGAGACGCGTGGCCAGCTCCGGGAGCGGTGCCCCACCGCTGAGCAAGGCGCCGACCGGCATCACGGGCTTCGACGAGGTCACGCGCGGCGGGCTCCCCCGGGGTCGCCCCACCCTCGTGGCCGGAGCCGCCGGCGCGGGCAAGACGCTCTTCGGCATCGAGTTCCTGGTGCGCGGCGCGACGCAGTACGGCGAGCCCGGCGTGCTGCTGGCGTTCGAGGAGGCGGCGGGCGACCTCGCGACCAACGTGGCGTCGCTGGGCTTCGACCTGCCCCGGCTCGAGGCCGAGGGGTTGATCGCGATCGACACCTTCCAGCTGGACCCGACCGACTTCGTCGCGACCGGCCAGTTCGACCTCGAGGGCCTCTTCATCCGGCTGCAGCTCGCCGTCGAGAGCGTGGGCGCCAAGCGCGTGGTGCTCGACACCCTCGACGTGCTCTTCTCGGCGCTGGGCGACGGCCCCGTGGTGCGCAGCGAGCTCAACCGCCTGATCCGCTGGCTCAAGGCGCGCGGGCTCACCGTCGTCATCACGGGCGAGCGCGCCGGTGGGACCGACCACCTCACGCGCACGGGCATCGAGGAGTTCGTCTCCGACTGCGTCGTCGTGCTCGACCACCGGGTCGCCGAGGGCGTCTCGACCCGGCGTCTGCGGGTCACCAAGTACCGCGGCTCCGTGCACGGGACCAACGAGTACCCCTTCCTCATCACCGAGCGCGGCTTCACCGTGGTGCCGCTGTCCTCGATGGGCCTGGAGTACGAGGCGTCCGAGGAGCGGATCGGCACCGGGGTGGCGAAGCTCGACGAGATGCTGGGCGGCGGGATCTACCGCGGCAGCTCGGTGATGGTCAGCGGCACCTCGGGCACGGGCAAGACCAGCATCGGCGCGACGATGGCCGCGGCGTCGTGCGCCCGCGGGGAGCGCACGCTGCTGATGTCCTTCGAGGAGTCGCCGGCCCAGCTGGTGCGCAACATGCGCTCCATCGGCATCGACCTGCAGCCGTGGGTCGACCAGGGCCTGCTGCGCATCCACGCCGTCCGGGCCACCGCCCACGGGCTGGAGGAGCACCTCGCCGAGCTGCACCGGCTCGTCGAGGAGGTCGACCCCCGGCTCGCGGTCATCGACGCGGTGGTCAGCCTGCGACGCGGCGGGGGCGACGACGGCACCGCCTCGGTGCTGACGCGTGACCTCGACCTGCTCAAGGGCCGTCACGTCACCGCCGTGCTGACGGCCCTGACGCACGGCCGCGAGGCGGAGTCCAGCGACGTCGACATCTCCTCGCTCGTCGACACCTGGCTGCTGCTGCGCAACCACGAGAGCGACGGCGAGCGCAACCGGCTGATGTACGTCATCAAGAGCCGCGGCAGCGCGCACTCCAACCAGGTCCGGGAGTTCGTGCTCAGCGAGCACGGCCCGGACCTCGTCGACGTGCACGTGGGCGGCGAGGGGGTGCTGACCGGCTCGGCCCGCGTCGAGCACGCGCGCCGGCTGCGTGCCGCCGAGGCCGAGCGCGCCGACACCGCGCGCCGGCGGCGCCACGAGCTGGAGCAGCGGGCCGCCGCGGTGGAGGCCGAGGTGGCACGGATGCGGGCCGACGTGGAGGCCGCGCGCGAGGACCTGGAGCGCTCCCTGGCGGCCGAGACCGAGGCGGCGACCGCCGCCCAGGGGGCGCGCAGCGCGCAGGTCGCGGGCCGCACCGTCGTCGGGGACCGCTCGTGAGCGACCCGGCGGTGGCGGCCGACGCCGGCGGCGACGCGACGGCGGAGTGGGAGCTGCGCCTGTACGTCGCGGGGCAGTCGCCGCGCTCGGTCCGCGCGATCGACAACCTCCGGCGGGTCTGCGACGAGCACCTCGCCGGGCGCTACCGGGTCGAGGTCATCGACCTGCTCGTCGACCCGGCCCTGGCGCGTGGTGACGAGATCGTGGCCGTACCCACGCTGGTGCGCCGGCTGCCCGACCCGGTGCGCAAGATCATCGGCGACCTCTCCGACACCGACAAGGTGCTCGTCGGCCTGCAGCTGCGGTCCCCGGGGACGGCGTCGTGAGCGACGTCGACCGCGTCGGCGGTGGAGGCCTCGACGACGACCCG
>JBQGFI010000205.1:0-4469 GCA_052040065.1 Marmoricola sp. | reverse complement strand
CCTCTACTTTTCCCCCGGGGGCGCCCCCCGAACCCCCCACCCCCCCCCCCCCCCCCCCGTCACCCCCAAGCGCGGGGGGGTCGGCGGCGTCGTGGGGTCGGAGATCAGCCGATGACGCCCTGGGGCTCGGTCGGGTGGGGCGCCGGCGGGTCGGCGGCGCCGGCCCGCACCGTCTCCTCGATGCGCTTGCCGAGGTCGGGGTCGACGCTCTTCCAGTAGTCGAAGACGCGGGGGAGCGTCTGCTCCTTCACGCCGCCGAGGATGTGCCCCGAGACGTTGGCGACGAAGCGGTCGCGCATGTCGTCGTCCCAGACCTCGTTGACCAGCGTGCGCGCCTGGCCGAAGTCGTCGTCCTCCTCACGCAGGGCGTAGGCCTGGCGCACCATCTCGCCGTCGGCCTCCCAGCCGTCCTCGGCACCCCCGGTGAGGTCGCTGTAGCCGCGGCCGTAGCTGTTGGGCGCGTAGACGGGGGCGTCGCCGGAGTGCTCGTAGGCCATCGGCCCGTCGAAGGTGTAGGTGTTGACGCCCTCGACGTTCTTCGGCCGGTTGACCGGCAGCTGGTGGTAGTTGGGGCCGATCCGGTAGCGGTGCGTGTCGGCGTAGGAGAAGACCCGTCCGAGCAGCATCTTGTCGGGGCTGAAGCCGATGCCCGGCACCACCGCGCTCGGCTCGAAGGCCGCCTGCTCGATCTGGGCGAAGAAGTTCTCCGGGTTGCGGTTGAGCGTCATCGTGCCGACCTTGATCAGCGGGTAGTCGCTGTGCGGCCACACCTTCGTCAGGTCGAAGGGGTTGAAGCGGTAGGTCTTCGCGTCCTCGTAGGGCATCACCTGCACGTGCAGGGTCCACGAGGGGAACTCCTCGCGGTCGATGGCCTCGCGCAGGTCGCGGCGGTGGAAGTCGCTGTCCTCGCCGGCGATCTGGTCGCCGGACTCCTGGGTCAGGCACTTCACGCCCTGGTCGGACTTGAAGTGGTACTTGATCCAGTGCTTCTCGCCGGCCTCGTTGACCCACATGTAGGTGTGGCTGCCGTAGCCGTTCATGTGCCGCCAGCTGCGGGGGAGACCGCGGTCGCCCATCAGCCAGGTGACCTGGTGGGCCGACTCGGGGTTGTGGGTCCAGAAGTCCCACTGCATGTCGTTGTCGCGCAGGCCCGAGCCGCCGCGGCGCTTCTGCGAGCGGATGAAGTGGGGGAACTTCATCGTGTCGCGGATGAAGAAGACCGGGGTGTTGTTGCCGACCAGGTCGTAGTTGCCCTCGGTCGTGTAGAACTTCAGCGAGAAGCCGCGCGGGTCGCGCCAGGTGTCGGGGGAGCCCTGCTCACCGGCCACCGTGGAGAAGCGGGCCAGCATCTCGGTCTCGACCCCGGGCTGGAAGAGCGCGGCCTTGGTGTAGGCCGACACGTCCTCGGTGGTCACGAAGGTGCCGAAGGCGCCGGACCCCTTCGCGTGCACGTTGCGCTCGGGCACCCGCTCCCGGTTGAAGTGCGCCATCTGGTCCAGGAAGTGGTGGTCGTGCAGCAGGATCGGGCCGGTGTCACCGAGGGTGAGCGAGTTGCGGTCGCTCGGCGCCGGGGCTCCGGTCACGGTGGTCGATCCGCCCTGCGGGCGGCTGCTCTCGGACACGGCTGGGTTCCTCTCGTCGGGTACTGGCTCCACCCTGGGCCCGTACCCCGACCTCCCCTCGCCACGCGTCGTGTCTGGACCTGTTCAAGATCCGGTCGCCGCCCCCGCCGCGCTCACCGGCCTCGAGGCCCCCGTGGGCGAGGAACGCGTGCACCGACGCACGGGTGGTCGAGAAACGCGTGCACCGACGCACCGGTGGTCGAGGAAGGCGCGCACGGACGCACGGGTGGTCGAGGAAGGCGCGCAGCGCCTGTCTCGAGAGACCCCGTGGGTCGACGTCGGCGCGCGGGTCTCCTCGGCCTTCGGGCCTCGTCTGCGACCTCGCTCCTCGGTCGCAGGGCCCTCAGTGCTGGTAGGTGCCGTGCAGGATCGCGCGCCCGGCGGTCTTGAAGGCCAGGTTGAAGCTGACGACGGCCGGGGAGGCGTCGGAGTCGACGCCGAGCTGCTCCTCGGTGACCGCGTGCACCACGAAGTAGTAGCGGTGCGGCTGGTCGCCCTCCGGCGGGGCGGCGCCCATGAAGTCCTTCGACCCGCCGTCGTTGCGGCACGTGAAGGCACCGCCGGGGAGCGTGGCGCCGCTCGCGCCGGCTCCGGTGTCGAGGGAGGTCACGTCGGCGGGGAGGTCGACCAGGACCCAGTGCCAGAAGCCGGACGGCGTGGGCGCGTCGGGGTCGAAGCAGGTCACGGTGAAGCTCTTCGTGCCCTCGGGCACGTCGCTCCAGCTCAGCTGCGGCGAGGTGTTGCCCTCGGCGGCGACCTGGTCGGCCTTCAGGGGCTGTCCGTCGGTGACGTCGTCGCTCGTCACGGTGAACGACGGGACCTGCGGCAGCAGCTCGTACGGATCGGGGTGCACGGGGCGATCGAGACTCATGCTGGGGAAGGTACCCACCCGGTCCACCCCTCAGCCCGGCTGCGCCCGAGCGGCTCCGACGCACCACAATGGGGGCGTGCCCGAGACGCCGCTCGACCACCCGACCTACCCCGTGGGGCTGCGCCTCGCGGGGCGCAGGGTGCTCGTGGTCGGCGGGGGCAACGTCGCCCAGCGACGCGTGCCCACGCTGCTCGCGTCGGGTGCCGACGTGCACCTCGTGTCGCCGGCGGTGACGCCCGCGATCGAGGGGCTGGCGGCCGCGGGTGAGGTCACCTGGCACGAGCGCGGCTTCCACGACGCCGACCTCGACGGCGCCTGGTACGTCATGGCCGCCACCGACGCCCCCGACGTCAACGCCCGCATCAGCGTCCTGGCCGAGGAGCAGCGGGTCTGGTGCGTCCGTGCCGACGACGCCGACGCCGCCACGGCCTTCACCCCGGCCGTCGGACGGCACGCCGGCGACACGGTCGCCGTGATGGCGACCGGCGCGGCCGACCGCGACCCTCGCCACCACGCCGCCCTGCGCGACGAGGTCGTCACGGCGCTGCGCGAGGGCCGGATCGCCGCGGGGGAGCGGCGGAGGCGACGGCCGGGCGTGGTGCTGGTCGGCGGGGGACCCGGCGACCCCGAGCTGATCACGGTCGCCGGACGCAAGGCGCTGATGGAGGCCGACGTGGTGGTCGCCGACCGGCTGGCCCCGCGCGAGCTGCTCGCCGAGCTGCCCGCGACCACCCGCATCGTCGACGTCGCCAAGCTGCCGCGCGGACGCTCGGCGCTGCAGGACGAGATCAACCGCGTCCTCGTCGAGGAGGCGCTCGCCGGGCACCGGGTCGCGCGCTTCAAGGGCGGCGACAACTTCGTCTTCGGGCGGGGCTACGAGGAGGTCGAGGCCTGCGTCGCCGCGGGCGTCGAGGTGAGCGTCGTCCCCGGTGTCAGCAGCCCGATCGCGGTGCCGGGGCTCGCCGGCATCCCGGTGACCCACCGCGGGGTGACCCACGACCTGACCGTCGTCAGCGGGCACCTGCCCCCCGGCCACCCGGACTCCCTGGTCGACTGGGAAGCGCTGGGCCGCGCCCGCGGCACCGTGGTGCTGATGATGGCGGTCGAGAACGCCCCCGCCATCGCGGCGGCGATGGTCGGCGCCGGTCGGGCCGGCAGCACCCCCGTGGCCGTCGTGTGCGACGGGAGCATGCCGACCCAGCGCACGGTGCTCACGACGCTCGCCGCGCTCGGTGAGGCCCTCGAGCGCGAGCACGTCAGGCCACCGGCCGTGGTCGTCGTGGGCGAGGTGGTGGCCGTCGCCCACCACGTGAGCGACTGAGATGGCCGAGCTGGTCGAGCTGCACGACCCCGACGACCCGCGCCTGGCCGACTACCGCGACCTGCGCGACGTCCAGCTGCGGCGCTCCCTGGAGGCCGAGCACGGGCTCTTCCTCGCCGAGGGTGAGAAGGTCGTGCGTCGGGCGGTCGAGGCGGGCTACCGGCCGCGCTCGCTGCTCATGGCGCCGCGCTGGCTCGACGGTCTCGCCGACGTGCTGGCCCGCACCGACGCGCCCTGCTACGTCGTGAGCGAGCGCCTGGCCGAGGAGGTCACCGGCTTCCACGTGCACCGCGGGGCGCTGGCGTCGCTGCACCGACGGCCACCGCTGCCCGTCGACGAGGTGCTCGCCGGGGCGCGCACGGTCGTGGTGCTCGAGGACGTGGTCGACCACACCAACGTCGGCGCCGTGCTCAGGAGCGCCGCCGCGCTGGGGGTCGACGCCGTGCTGCTCTCGCCGCGGTGCGCCGACCCGCTCTACCGACGGGCCGTCAAGGTCGCGATGGGGGCGGTCTTCGCGCTGCCGTGGACCCGGCTCACCGACTGGTCCGGGGCGATGGAGGACCTCGAGGCACGGGGCTTCACCACGGTGGCCCTGACGCTGGCCCCCGACGCGCGGCCGCTCGGCGAGGCGGTCGCGGGCGTCGAGCGACTGGCG
>JBQGFI010000204.1:0-2297 GCA_052040065.1 Marmoricola sp. | reverse complement strand
GGCGTGCTGGTCGCGGCTCGCTCGGAGCGGCGGGTACGCCGCGCGCGGCGCCGCCCGCCGACGACCGAGGCCGGCCACCACGCCGCGCGGCGCACCTCGCGCGGGGTGACGCCGGCCCTGAGCGACTCCTCGACGATGTCGAGGTCGCCGACGAAGCGGTCGGCGGTGAAGCTCTCGGGGTCGCGGGAGTACCTGCTGCGCTCGAGCACCAGCACGAGCCGGTCGAGCGCGGCGGCCGCCTCAGGCGCCTGGTCGCGCCCCCGGCGCGGGCGGTCCGGTCGTGCGCTGCCGTCGACCGGCGTGGCGAGGAGCCGGGCGAGCCACTCGCCCGCACGGCGCGGCGAACGGCCGGTCGGCCAGGCGTGGCCGAGGTCGCGGGCCACGTCGTGCAGCTCGAGCCAGACGTCCTCGATGCCACCGTCGAGGCGCTGGCGGCGACGGGCGGCCCGCACGAGGCGGGGGGTCAGCAGCAGGAGCGCCAGCAACCCGAGCCCCACGAGCGCGGCCAGGACCGGCACCCACGGGATGGAGCTGGTGTCCTCGTCGGCTGCGCCGGCGTCGGCGTCGGCGGTCTCGCCGCGGTCGGGCAGCAGCTCGGTCGACCGGCTCGCGCTGGGGGTCGGGGTCTCCGGCTCGGCCTCGAACTCGGCCTGGGTGTAGTCGGGCGCTGCGGTGCCGCGTGACTGGGGCGTGGGCTCGAACTTCACCCAGCCGGAGCCGGGGAAGTAGAGCTCGGGCCACGCGTGCAGGTCGTGCGAGGAGAACTCCCAGGAGCCGTTGGTGGCCCGGTCGGGCTCGAGGAAGCCCACCGCCACGCGGCTCGGGATGCCGAGCACGCGGGCCATGATCGCCATCGACGCGGCGAACTGCTCGCAGTAGCCGACCCGGTCGTTCATGAAGGCGAGCAGGTCGGCCGCGCCGTCGCCGGCCGAGGGCACCACGCTTGCGTCGTAGCGGAACCCGCCGTCCTCGCGGAACCACTGCTGCAGCAGCTGAGCCTTCTGGAACCTCGTGGCGCCGTCGGCGGTCACGTCGGCGGCGTAGCGGCGGATCTCGTTGCTCAGCGACGGCGGCACCTCGGTGAAGATGCCCGCCACCGAGCCGGCCCCGGAGACGGCGGTGTTCATCGACTCCGCGTCGTAGGTCAGCTGGACGCCGGTGAAGTCGTAGGTCATGCCGGCCGTCGTCACGTCGTCCTGAGCGGCGATGATGTCGCGGGTGTTGATGTCGTAGCGCCACTCGGTGCCGGCCGCGACCCGTGTGGTCTGCGCGGCCGTCGGCAGCCAGGCGGAGGCGAAGTCCGGGCCGACGCGCACGTCGTACTTGAACTCGCGACGTGCCACGTCGACGCCCACTCCGTCGAGCGAGGGGAGGGGGCCGGTGGCCGCCTGCGTCTCCGGGATCTCGCGATCCCCGGGCGTCCACTCCGAGCCGCTGAAGCGCGACAGCACGGAGATCCGGAGATAGGTCGGCTTGGGACCGGGGGTGGTGACCCACAGGAGCGGGACGTCCTCGCCGCGGCGCAGGTCGCGGCGCAGGTCGACCATCGGGTCCTTGACCTCCACCTCGCGGGTGCCGGGGCCGTTGCCGTCGAAGACGCTCATGCTCATCGTCGGCACCGCGACCGGCACCACGACCGCCAGGGCGATCGAGGCGGCGCCGAGGGCGAGCGCGGTGTTGCCGATCGCGCCGGTGCGGACCGAGAACGAGGCCTTGTCGCCCTCCGGTGCGCGGCCCCAGCTCGTCACGTGGTCGCTGTGCTGGATGTAGACGAGGGCCAGGAACAACCCGGCGACGACGGCGAACAGCCACCACGAGACGGCGTCACCGGTGACCGCCACCGGCAGGGTGTACGCCGCGAGCAGGACCAGCCCTGCCACCGGCGCCCGCCGCAGGCTGCAGGCGATGACGTCGACGGCGAGCACGACCAGGGCCCCACCGACGAGCAGCAGCGGGTGCACCGGTGGCACCCCGAGCTCGACCGGTGCGGCGTAGCTGCGTGACGTCTCCAGCGCGGCGTCGAGCGCGGCGAGGAACGCGTCCACGTTGGCCGGCGTCGGGAATGGTGAGCCCGTGGTGGTGCCGAGCACCAGCAGCGCGCCGACCGCGAGCTGCGCGGCGATGATGCCGACGACCGGCAGGCGGCTCCAGCGCCCGACGGCCCCGGTGCCGGCGACCACGACCCCGATCATCAGCAGCGGGATCGCGACCTCGGCGAACCCCTCGGTGAGCACGCGCCAGGACAGCACCGTCGCCCACGAGGCGAGCAGCGCGATCACGGCGGTCCGCAGCTGGTG
>JBQGFI010000203.1:0-16642 GCA_052040065.1 Marmoricola sp. | reverse complement strand
CTCGCCCACGTCGACCCGGCGCAGCTGATCGAGGCCTTCGAGGACCTCCACGAGCTCACGCTGAGCTGCCCGCGCGGCTGCTCCCACGGCGAGGGCGAGCCCGAGTGCGGGCTCGACGAGGCCACCGGCACCCAGGCCGAGCGCGTGGCGTCGTTCCGGCGCCTCCTCGCCTCCCGCGAGGCCGCCCAGGAGTGGTGAGGCTCAGCCCCAGACCGACTGGGCGCCCGCGTCGCCCGTGAGCACGACGAGCACGGTGACGGCGACCGCGCCCACCACCAGCAGCAGCGTGAGCGGGAGGGTGAGGACGGCGCTGCGGGTCGCGGACGGGGCGCCGTCGCGGCTCCGCCGGGGCAGCAGCGCGACGGCCGCGGCCACGACGAGGGTGAAGCCGATCATCACGGTGCGCAGCAGCTCGGCCCGCTCCTCGTGGGTCTCCAGGAGCGGCGACTCGATCCCGCGGCTCTCCAGCAGGTCCTCACCGCTGGCGACGGCGACGAAGACGCTGGCCAGCGCCAGCACCGTGACGACGAGCAGGGGCCAGCGCAGCGCGGAGCGGAAGCGCGGGACGACGTAGGCCAGGGCTCCCAGGGCCGCGAGCGGGGTGAAGACGACCGCTGCGTGCACCACCAGGGGGTGCAGCGGGACACCGTTGATCTCCATGCGCGGGACGGTACTCCCGGTGCCTGAGCCTAGGCTGTGAATCATGGCAGCCGACTTCACCGACGACCTGCGGCTGGCGCACGTCCTCGCCGACGACGCCGACTCGACCTCGCAGAGCCGGTTCAAGTCCCTCGACCTGCACGTGATGACCAAGCCCGACCTGACGCCGGTGACCGACGCCGACAAGTCCGTCGAGGAGGGCGTGCGCCGCGTGCTCTCCCGGGCGCGGCCGCGCGACGCGGTGCTCGGCGAGGAGCAGGGCTCCATCGGCCACAGCCAGCGCCGCTGGGTGGTCGACCCGATCGACGGCACCAAGAACTTCGTGCGCGGCGTGCCGGTCTGGGCGAGCCTGATCGCCCTCACGGTCGACGACGAGGTCGTGGTCGGCGTGGTGTCGGCCCCGGCGCTCAACCGGCGCTGGTGGGCGATGAAGGGCGGCGGCGCCTGGACCGGCAAGTCGCTGCTGCGGGCGAGCCGCTGCCAGGTCAGCGACGTCTCGCGCGTCGAGGACGCCTCGCTGTCCTACTCCTCGCTGCACGGCTGGGACGAGCGTGGCCGGCTGGAGGACTTCCTGTCCCTGTCGCGCCGGGTGTGGCGCACGCGCGCCTACGGCGACTTCTGGTCCTACATGCTGGTCGCCGAGGGGGCGGTCGACATCGCCACCGAGCCCGAGCTGGCCCTCCACGACATGGCAGCCCTGGACGTCATCGTGCGCGAGGCGGGCGGCGTCTTCACCTCCCTCGACGGCACCCCCGGACCGGGGGGCGGGAGCGCGCTGGCCACCAACGGCAAGCTGCACGACCAGGCGCTGGCCTTCCTCGGCTCCCACGACGACCACGACCCCCACGACGGCCGCGGCGGCACCGTCCACGACCTCAGCGCCCGGCGCCCGGCTCCGGAGGAGTAGCGACCCCTGTCGTCAGCGCCCCGCGGCCACTACATTCGAGGCCCATCCACTCACCGGCTCGTGGGAGGTCGACATGAGGATCAAGGACGTCGTCCGAGGCAAGTCCAGCCAGTCGGTCGTGACCATCCCGCCCGACGCGACGGTGCGCGAGCTCGTCGCGCTCCTCGGCCAGCACAACATCGGCGCCGTCGTGGTCAGCGGTGACGGGTCGTCGGTCGACGGGATCGCCAGCGAGCGCGACGTCGTGCGCCGCCTGCAGGAGGGCGCGGACGTGCTCGAGACGACCGTGAGCTCGATCATGACCGCCACCGTGCACACCTGCGCCCCCGACGACGACCTCGACGAGCTGATGGGGCAGATGACCGAGCGCCGCATCCGCCACGTGCCCGTCGTGGTCGACGGCGCCCTCACCGGGGTGGTCAGCATCGGTGACGTCGTGAAGAGCCGGATCACCCAGCTCACCTTCGAGCGCGACCAGCTCGACTCCTACGTGCACCAGACCTGACTCAGGGCGTGAGCGCGCCGCCGAGCAGGTGCGCGGCACCGGCCGGCGGCGGCAGCCGGTGCCACAGCACGAGCAGCAGCTCCGACGCCGGCGCCCGGACCACGGTGCGCTCCCCCTCGCCCATCGCCAGCTCGCCCCCCACGTCGCTCGCCTGCAGCACCAGGGTGCCGCGCAGCGGCTCGAGCCGCCCCCTCCGCAGCTGCCGGGGGTAGAAGACCTCGGCCACCACGCGCACGCCGTCCCACGCGAGCCCGCCCTCGACCGCGTCGGCCGTGCCCTGGCTGGCGCGGGCGTCCCACAGGTGCAGGCGCGTCTCGTGCACCTGCCGGCGCTGCCAGAAGACGGCAAGCCCCCGGGGCGGGCCGAAGGTCCAGGCGCTGCCGTCGGGACCGGCGTCGCGCAGCGCCCCGACCAGCGCCGTCGCGCCGGCGGCGTACCAGCGGCACAGCGCGGCGCGCCCGTCCGGCCCCTCAGGGGGATCGTCGGGCTCCGCGCCCGTCACCACGGCCCGGGTGGCCCACCGGTGCACCCAGCCGAGGTGCTGCGCCAGCGCGCGCAGGTCCCAGCCGGGACAGCCGCCGACCGGCGCCTCGAGGTCCGCGTCGACCAGGAGGTCGCCGAACTCCGCGGTGTGCCGCTCGAGCAGCGGCAGCCAGCCGGTCACGGCAGCGTCAGTCGCGCTTCTTGTGGCGCGGCTTGCGCTCGGACGGCGGCGGCCGGCGTCCGGGCGGACCGTCGTCGAGGGAGAGCTCGATGAGCTTGCCGCTGATCCGCGTGTCCTTCAGCCGCGACCACGCACCCTCGGGCAGCTCTCGCGGCAGCTCCACCAGCGAGTGGTCCGGGCGGATGGTGATCTTGCCGAAGTCGCCACGACCCAGGCCGCCCTCGTTGGCCAGGGCACCCACGATCTGGCGCGGCTCGACCTTGTGGCGCTTGCCGACCGCGATCCGGTACGTCGCCAGGGCGGCGTCGCCGCCACGGCGCGGGCGCGGCGCCCGCTCGGGCCGGCTGTCGCGGCCGCCCCGGTCGGGCCGCTGGGGCGGCAGCCGCAGCGCGTCGGAGGCAGGGTCGAGCAGCAGCGGCTCGTCACCCTGGGCCACGATCGCCAGCGCGGCGGCCACGTCGACCTCGGGCACGTCGTGCTCCGCGACGTAGTGGCCGACGATGTCGCGGAAGCGCTCGACGCGGGCGGTCTGGCCGAGCGCCTCGGTGATGGCGTCGTCGAAGCGGCTCAGGCGGGTGGCGTTGACGTCCTCGATGCTCGGCAGCGACATCTGCTGCAGCGGCTGGCCGGTCGCCTTCTCGATGTGGCGCAGCAGGTAGCGCTCGCGCGGCGTGACGAAGGAGATGGCGTCGCCGCTGCGCCCCGCGCGGCCGGTGCGACCGATCCGGTGCACGTAGGACTCGGTGTCGGTGGGGATGTCGTAGTTGACGACGTGGCTGATCCGCGGCACGTCGAGCCCACGGGCGGCGACGTCGGTCGCGACGAGGATGTCGAGGGAGCCGTTGCGGAGCTGGTCGACGGTGCGCTCGCGCTGCTGCTGCGCCACGTCGCCGTTGATGGCCTGCGCGCTGAGCCCGCGCACCCGCAGCCGCTCGGCGAGCATCTCGGTCTCGTTCTTGGTGCGGACGAAGACGATCATGGCCTCGAAGTTCTCGACCTCGAGGATCCGCGTCAGGGCGTCGACCTTCTGCGGGTAGGACACCGTCAGGTAGCGCTGGGTGATGTTGGTGGCCTGGGCCTTGGTGCGCTCGACGGTGATCTCGACGGGGTCGGTGAGGTACTTCTTCGACAGCCGTCGGATGGCGCTCGGCATGGTCGCGGAGAAGAGCGCGACCTGCTTGTCGTCGGGGGTCTCGGCCAGGATCGTCTCGACGTCCTCGGCGAAGCCCATGTTGAGCATCTCGTCGGCCTCGTCGAGCACCAGGAAGCGCAGCCGCGAGAGGTCGAGGGTGCCCTTCTCCAGGTGGTCCATCACGCGGCCCGGGGTGCCGACGACCACGTCGACGCCGCGACGCAGCGCCGAGAGCTGCACGCCGTAGCCCTGGCCGCCGTAGACGGGGAGCACGTGCACGTCCGGGAGGTGGCTGGCGTAGCGGCCGAAGGCCTCGCACACCTGCAGCGCCAGCTCGCGGGTGGGCGCCAGCACCAGGGCCTGCACCGCGCCGAAGCGCGGCTCGAGGCGGTCGAGCACGGGCAGCGCGAAGGCCGCCGTCTTGCCGGTGCCGGTCTGGGCCAGGCCCACCACGTCGCGTCCCGAGAGCAGGGGCGGCACGGTCTGCGCCTGGATCGGCGACGGGGTCTCGTAGCCCACGTCGGCGAGGCTGCGGAGCACGGCGTCACCGAGGCCGAGATCGGCGAAGGACGGGAGGGGCTGGTCGCTGCTCACCCCCAGACGGTAGTGCCGCGGGCGACGACACGGATAGTTGGCAATGGCTCCCACTCCCAAGATGGTCTACGGTGCTGCCCGTGACGACGCTCCCCCCGGCCGCCGACCAGGCCCGGGACGCCGACCCCGCCGCGGCCGCGCGCCCGCACCGCTGGATCGGTCAGCCCGAGCTCGTGGTGCTCGGCCTGCTGGTCCTGCTGCTCGCCCAGGGCTGGGTCACCGGCATGCTCGACGCCCCCGCGGTGCGCGCCTGGGCGGCGATGTTCGTGGCCGTCGTGGTGCAGTCGCTGCCCTTCCTCGTCTTCGGCGTCGTGGTGGCGGCACTGATCTCCACCTTCCTCTCCGAGCGCCTGGTGCGCCGGGTGATGCCGCGCCACCCGGCGGCGGCCGTGCCGGTGGCCGGCGTGGCGGGCGTCGGGCTGGTGGGCTGTGAGTGCGCGTCGATCCCCATCGCCGGGGGCGTCATGCGACAGGGCGTGGCGCCCGCGGCGGCGCTGACCTTCCTGCTCGCGGCACCGGCGGTCAACCCCGTGGTGATCGCCTCCACGCTGGTGGCCTTCCCCGGCATGCCGGAGATGGCGCTGGCGCGCTTCGTCGCCTCGATGGCCACCGCCGTCACGGTCGGCTGGCTGTGGATCAAGGTGGGCGGGCGGACCCCGCCGCGACTCGGCCACGGTGGCGCGCACGAGCACGGCACCGGGTGGCGGGGCTTCGCCGCCTCGGTGCACCACGACCTGATGCAGGCGGCGGGCTACGTGGTGATGGGCGCGATGATCGCCGCCGCGGTCAACGCCTTCGTGCCCCGCGCCGTGCTCGACACCCTCGCGGGCAACCTGCTCGTCAGCGTCGTGGTGCTCGCGCTCTTCGCGTTCGTGGTCGCGCTGTGCTCGCAGACCGACGCCTTCGTCGCGGCCTCGCTGACCGCCTTCTCGCCCACGGCCAAGCTGGTCTTCCTGGTCGTCGGTCCCGCGATGGACGTCAAGCTGGCGAGCCTGGAGGCGGGCTACTTCGGCCGGCGCTTCGCCATGGTCTTCGTCCCGCTCGTGCTCGTGGTCGCCACGGCCTGCGCCGTGCTCGTCGGGTGGTGGTTGCTGTGATCCTGCGGACCCAGGGCGTCGTGCTGGCGCTGACGGGCGGCGTCTGCGCGCGCTTGGCGCTCACCGACGCGCACCTGCGCTACGTCAACGGGTGGATGCGCT
This sequence comes from Marmoricola sp., assembly GCA_052040065.1. GTDB lineage: Bacteria > Actinomycetota > Actinomycetes > Propionibacteriales > Nocardioidaceae > Marmoricola. The sequence goes on along the minus strand of JBQGFI010000203.1, from coordinate 10,981 downwards.
GGCCGCTGCTGATCACCGCCGTGGTGCTGGTGCTGCTGGCCGTGCGCGTGGTGCTGCTCGCCGGACGCACCGAGGACCGCGCGCCCGCGGCGTCGTGGCTGCTGCTGGCGCCGGTCGTGGCCGTCTTCGTCGTCAGCCCGCCCGCGCTCGGCGCCTACACCGCGGAGCGCAGCGCCGTGGCCGTGGCGGCCAAGCAGGACTGGGAGCGGGTCGACGACGGGCCGACCACGCCGATGACGGTGGGCGAGTTCCAGTCGCGCGCCCAGTGGGACGACACCCTGGCGGGCCGCACCGTCGAGCTGGTCGGCTTCGTGACCAGGCCGGAGAGCGGAGAGGGCTGGGTGCTCAACCGGCTCTCGATGTCGTGCTGCGCGGCCGACACGGTCGGCTACCAGGTGCGCGTCGAGGGCGCACCGGCCCCGCCGACCGAGACCTGGGTGCGGCTGACCGGCCGGTGGGTCGACCCGCGCACCGGCGAGCGCCCGCGGCCGGGCACGCCCCTGGTCGAGGCGCTCGACGTGGTCGGCGTCCCGGAGCCGCGCGAGCCCTACGAGTAGGGCCCGCGCGACCCGCGGCTCACGCGGCGTGCTGGCAGGTCGCGCAGGTGCAGTCGCTGCAGACGCAGTTGGCGCAGCTGTCGGAGCAGTTGGCGCAGCTGCACGCCTGGTGGTTGCAGGTGGGGCAGCTGCACTCGGCGCAGTCGCACGCGGCGCAGGTGTCGGAGCACCCCGCGCACTGGCAGGTGCTGCACTCGTCGTAGTGGCCGTCGTGCTCGCGGTGGGCGTGGCCGTCGTGCAGGTAGTCGACGTGGTCGAGGTGCACCACGGCGTCGTGGCCGCAGCCGGGTCCGTGGGTGTGGGCGTGGCTCTCGGCCTCGGCGTGGGTGGTGGTCATGGTGACTCCTTGGCGTGGTGGAGGGCATCGAGGAACACGTGCGCGACGTGCTCGTCGCTGAGCGTGTAGCCGACGTGGCGTCCGTGGCGGTGGGCGACCACGAGCCGCGCGCCCCGCAGCACCCGGAGGTGCTGGGAGACCAGTGGCTGCGAGAGGCCCGTCACCTCGACCAGCTCGCCCACGGTGTGCTCCCCCTCGGTGAGGCGGTGCACGAGCGCGGCGCGAGCGGGCGAGGAGAGCGCGCCGAAGAGCTCGGCGACCTGCTCGTAGGCCCCGGAGGCCCGATCGGCTGACACATGCAGGAGTATGCATGTGCTTATGAGTCGGCGGCAACCCACGCCGCGCCGGCTCCGCCTCGGCGTGGCAGGCTGGTGGCCATGAGTGCAGAGAAGCCCGAGATCGACTTCCCCGACGGCCCGCCGCCCACCGAGCTCGAGGTCACCGACCTCGTCGAGGGCGACGGCGACGAGGCCACGGCCGGCAGCACCGTCTCGGTGCACTACGTCGGCGTGGCCCACTCCACCGGCGAGGAGTTCGACGCGTCGTACAACCGGGGCGCACCGCTCGACTTCCGCCTCGGCATCGGCCAGGTCATCTCCGGCTGGGACCAGGGCGTGCAGGGCATGCGCGTCGGCGGCCGGCGCCGCCTCGTCATCCCGCCGCACCTGGCCTACGGCGACCGCGGCGCGGGCGGGGTCATCAAGCCCGGCGAGACGCTCATCTTCGTCTGCGACCTGGTGGCCGTGCGCTGAGGCCGCCCGACGCCGGCTTCGCCGACCCCCGCCTGGCCGCGCTGTACGACGTCTTCGACGCCGACCGCAGCGACCTCGACCTCTACGTGGGGATCGTCCGTGAGCTCGGGGCGCGGTCGGTGCTCGACGTCGGGTGCGGCACCGGGGTGCTGGCCCTGCTCCTCGCCGACGACGGGCTCGAGGTGACGGGCGTCGACCCTGCCCGGGCCTCGCTCGACCTGGCCCGCGCGAAGCCCGGGGCGGGTCGCGTGACCTGGCTCGACGGCGACGCCACCACGCTGCCACCGATGGCCGTCGACGTGGCGACCATGACGGCGAACGTCGCCCAGGTCTTCGTCGACGACGCCGACTGGGAGGCCACGCTGCGCGGTGTCGCCGCCGCGCTGCGGCCCGGCGGCCACCTCGTCTTCGAGACCCGCGTGCCCGAGCGGCGCGCGTGGGAGGGGTGGACCGCCGAGCGCACCCACCAGGTCGCCGACGTGCCGGGGGTCGGGCGGGTCGAGACCTGGACGCAGGTCGGCGCCGTCGAGCCCGGCCTGGTCACCTTCCGCTCGACCACGCGCTTCCCCGACGGCGAGGAGCGGCACTCCGACTCCACGCTGCGCTTCCGCGACCGCGACGAGCTGCGCCGCTCGCTGGCCGCGGCCGGGCTCGAGGTCGTCGACGTGCGCGACGCCCCCGACCGTCCCGGCCGCGAGTGGGTCCACCTCGCGCGGCGCACGTAGGGTCGGCGGATGAGCCACGAGGAGCCCGTCGAGGGCGAGGTCGAGCGCTTCTGGCACGAGGCCCGCCGCCATGCCCGCCTCGAGACGATGCCGGGCTACTTCGGCCCCGACGCCCTCGGCTCCGTCGTACCGCCCACCTGGGCCTTCGGCGACGACGCCGCCGGCGACGCCCTGCTGGCCCTGGTGCTCGACGGCACCAAGACGGCGATGACCAGCGCGCGCGACGACTACGTCGGCGAGGAGCAGCTGCCCGAGCGCGGCACCATGAGCATCCTGCTCGACGCGGCCGGGCACCCCCGTGCGCTCGTCGCGACCACCTCCGTCTCGGTCGTGCCCTTCGACCAGGTCGACGAGGAGCACGCCCAGGCTGAGGGCGAGGGCGACCGCACGTTGGCCTCGTGGCGGGAGTCGCAGCAGCGTCACCTCACCGAGCAGGACCCCCTGGGCCGCGGCTTCCGTCCCGACATGCCCGTCGTGCTCGAGCAGTTCGAGCTGCTCCACCCCGCCCCGCACTCCAAGGCGACCTTCCGCGCGATGTTCGGTCGCTGAGCGCCGCCTACTCCCGCACCACCCGCACGGGCGGCGGGGCGTGCTCGACCAGCAGGGCGACCACGTCACCGGCGACCAGCTGGCGGCCGCGGCGGGTCTCCACGGCGCCGTTGACCGTGACCGCCTCGGCGGCGAGCAGCTCCTTGGAGTCCGAGCCCTGCTCCACCAGGTTGGCCAGCTTGAGCAGCTGACCCAACCGGATCACGTCCTCGCGGATCGGCACGTCGATCGGCTCGGGGGCACGGGCGCGGCGGCGGAAGGGGTTCACAGCACCAGTGTGACCGCGTGGATCACCACGCCCACCAGCCCACCCACGATGGTGCCGTTGATGCGGATGAACTGCAGGTCGCGCCCGACGTGCAGCTCGATCTTCTTCGCCGCCTCCACGCCGTCCCACCGCTCGATGGTCGCGGTGATGACGCTGGTCAGCTCCTGGCCGTAGCGGCCGACCGCCCAGACCACCAGGTCCGCCGCCCACGTCTCCAGGCGTGCCCGCAGCTCGTCGTCCTCGCCGATGCGCGTCCCGAACGCCGCCAGCTCGCTGGTCGCCCTCCCCCGCAGCAGGCCGTCGGGGTCGTCGAGGGCCGCGAGCAGCGCCGTGCGCAGCGAGGACCACAGCGACATCCCGGTGCGCAGGAACTGCGGCTGCTCCAGCAGCCGGCGCTTGAGCGCCTCGGTGCGCTCCTGGGTCTCCGGGTCGTGCTGCAGGTCCTCGGCGAGCTGGGCGAGGAAGCTGTCGAAGGCGCGGCGCGCGGAGTGGTCGGGGTCGCTGCGGATGTCGGAGACCCACCGTATGGCCTCGAGGTGCAGCCGGGTGATCACCACGTCGTTGAGCCGCTCCGGCGCCCACCACGGGGCGCGCTGGGCGACCACGTCGGTGAACTGCTCCTGGTGCTGGACCAGCCCGTCGTGGGCCTCCTCCAGCACCAGGTCGACGAGCCCGCGGTGGGAGCCGTCGCGCACCACCTCGGCGAGGAAGCCGCCGGCCAGCGGGGCGACCGGCTCCGCGGCGAAGCGCGGCACGATCACCTCCCGGACCACGGCCTCGACGTCCTCGTCCTTGAGCCGGCGCAGGCCGAGGGCGAGCACCGTCGAGACCTCACCCACGACCCGGCCGGCGTTGGCCGGCGCCGCGAGCCAGCCCCCCAGGCGGCGGGCGATGTCGGCCGCGGCGAGCCGGTCGCGCACGACCTGCTCCTGCAGGAAGTTCTCCACGAAGAACTCCTCCAGGCTCTTGCCGAGCTCGTCCTTCTTGCGCGGCACCAGCGCCGTGTGCGGGATCGGCAGGCGCAGCGGGTGGCGGAAGAGCGCGGTCACCGCGAACCAGTCGGCGATCGCGCCCACCATGCTCGCCTCGGCGCCGGCGTTGACGAAGCCGAGGAAGCCCTCCTGGTCGAGCGTCACGACGTACACGACCGCCGCGAGGACCAGCAGCCCGAGCGCGACCGCCTGCATGCGGCGCAGCCGACGCAGTCGCTCGGCGTCGGCGGTCGGGTCGGTCGACATCAGGGGCGCCACGGGTGCGAACCTATCGAGACGTCGCTCACGACCGCGTGAGGCGCCACCCCATCCGAGGCAGGCTGGGCTCCGAAGCACCGACGTACCGCGACCCGGGAGGACCCCTGTGACCACGCTGCACGACTTCACCGCCACCACCATCGACGGCGAGGACCGCCCGCTCTCGGCGTACGACGGCCACGTCGCCCTCGTGGTCAACACCGCCTCGCAGTGCGGCTTCACGCCGCAGCTGGAGGGGCTCGAGCAGCTGCACCAGCAGTACTCCGGCCAGGGCCTGGCCGTGCTCGGCTTCCCGTGCAACCAGTTCGGCAACCAGGACCCCGGCAGCGACGAGGAGATCGGCGCCTTCTGCCAGAAGAACTACGGCGTCAGCTTCCAGATGTTCTCCAAGGTCGAGGTCAACGGCGACGACGCGCACCCGGTCTACCGGTGGCTGCGCGCGGAGAAGTCGGGGCTGCTCGGCGAGAAGATCAAGTGGAACTTCACCAAGTTCCTGGTCGGCAAGGACGGCCGCGTGATCAAGCGCTACGGCTCGACCACCAAGCCCGAGAAGATCGCCTCCGACATCGAGAAGGCGCTGGCTGCCTGAGCTCTCGTACTGCACGGTAACCTTGCCGCGACGTACGCCGTACGACGCGAGGAGCACGCCCATGCAGCTGGCGCTGAGCAAGGACGACACCGAGTTCCGCGAGGAGATGCGGGCCTTCTTCACCGAGAAGGTCCCCTCGGAGATCCGTGAGGCGGTCCGGGCAGGTCACCACCTGTCCAAGGACCAGATCGTGGAGGCCCAGCGGACGCTCAACGCGGCTGGCCTCGCGGTGCCCTCGTGGCCCGCGGAGTGGGGTGGCCGCGACTGGACCCCGCTGCAGAAGCACATCTGGCAGCAGGAGATGGAGCTCGCCTGCGTCCCGCCGCCGCTGGCCTTCAACAGCGGCATGATCGGGCCGGTCATCGCGCACTTCGGCAGCCAGGAGATGAAGGAGCGCTTCCTCCCCCCGACCGCCAACCTCGACATCTGGTGGGCGCAGGGCTTCTCCGAGCCCGACGCGGGGTCCGACCTGGCCTCGCTGAAGACCCGCGCGGTGCGCGACGGCGACGACTGGGTGATCGACGGGCAGAAGACGTGGACCACGCTCGGGCAGCACGCCGACTGGATCTTCGTGCTCTGCCGCACCGATCCCGACGCCCCGAAGAAGCAGCAGGGCATCTCGATGATCCTGGTGCCCATCGACACCGAGGGCGTCACGGTGCGGCCGATCAAGCTCATCGACGGCGGCAGCGAGGTCAACGAGGTCTGGTTCGAGAGCGTCCGGGTGCCGGGCGACCTCCTCGTCGGCGAGGAGAACCAGGGCTGGACGATGGCGAAGTTCCTGCTCGGCAACGAGCGGGTCGGCGTCGCGCCGGTCGGTCAGACCAAGCGTCGCCTCGCCACGCTGAAGGAGCACGCCCGCGAGACCGGGATGCTCGACGACGCGGTGCTCGCCACCCGGATCGCCGAGCTGGAGAACGACCTGCTCGCGCTCGAGCTCACCGCGCTGCGCGTGGTCGCCAACTCCTCCGAGGGCAAGCCGCACCCCGCCTCCTCGGTGCTCAAGCTCCAGGGCACGGTGCTGCAGCAGGCCGTGACCGAGCTCCTCGTCGACGTCGCCGGCCCGCTGGCGCTGGCCTCCGGGGCGGGCGAGGACTCCGAGGTGCCCGACTGGGCGCAGGTCTCGGCGCCGCTCTACCTCAACTACCGCAAGGCCTCGATCTACGGCGGGTCCAACGAGATCCAGCGCCAGATCATCGCCGGCACCATCCTCGGCCTCTGAGAAGGAGCGCGACATGGACTTCACCCTGGACTCCGAGCAGAAGGCGCTGCGCGACGCCGTCCGCAGCCTCTTCTCCTCCTTCGACAACGAGCAGCGGCGCGCGGTCGTCGCCGAGGACCCCGGCTTCAGCGAGGAGCAGTGGGGCCGGATGGCCGAGATGGGCCTGCTCGGACTGCCGTACGCCGAGGCCGACGGCGGCATGGGCGCCGGCCCGGTCGAGCTCTCCCTGGTGGCCGAGGAGCTCGGCCGCGTGGTCGCGCCCGAGCCGTACGTCGAGACCGTGGTGCTGGCCGGCGGCCTCGTCGCCGCCCTCGGCACCCCCGAGCAGAAGCAGGACGTGCTCGGGGCGATCTCCGCGGGCGAGCGGATCGTCGCCGCCGCGCTCCTCGAGCCGACCACCCGGTGGGACCTCGCGGCCGACGGCGTCGTGGAGAAGGACGGCACCCTGACCGGCACCAAGGAGCCCGTGCTCGTCGGCGGCCGCGCCGACCAGCTGGTCGTCTCGGCCCGCGTCGACGACGGTCTCGGCTTCTTCCTGGTCTCCCCCGGCGAGGGCGTGAGCGTCACGTCGTACGCCACCTTCGACGGCGGCCGCGCCGCCCGCGTCGTGCTCGACGGCGCGCCGGCGCAGCGGCTGGGCGACGGCTCGGTCGACCCGCACGCCGCCCTGGCGCGCGTGGTGGCGGCCACCAAGATCGCCTACTGCCACGAGGCGCTCGGGCTGATGGAGTCGGCGCTGCGCCGCACCACCGAGTACCTCACCCAGCGCAAGCAGTTCGGGGTCACCCTCAACCGCTTCCAGGCGCTGACCTTCCGCGCGGCCGACATGTACACCTCGGTCGAGCTCACCCGCAGCATCGTGGAGTGGGCGAGCATGGTGCTGGGCGACGCCGGGTCGACGCCCGAGCAGGTCACCGAGGCCGCACGGCGCGCCAAGCTGCAGGTCAGCAAGGCCGGGCGCCACGTCGGCCAGGAGGCGATCCAGCTGCACGGCGGCATCGCCATGACCGACGAGTACGCCGTCGGCCACATGACCTCCCGGCTCACCGCCATCGACCACCTGCTCGGCGACGGCCGCGAGCAGTCGCGCCACCTCGTCGCCTCCCTCGGCGACCACGAGGTGCTCGACCCGCTGCGGTGAGCTCGGGGCGGGTCGCTCCATGTAACGCGGGGTTATCGCATGTGAACAAGGGCTCTGCGCGACGTGTCGGCACCACAGCACCGCGGCAGATGGGCGGCGTACGTCGTGCCGCCTGAGCCCACCGCCCGGCTGACCTTCCGCGAGATGGACGCGGCCGACCTCGACCTGGTCGAGCGGCTGCTCGGCGACACGGTCGTGATGGCGCACTACCCGCGCGTGAAGACGCGCGAGGAGTGCGCCGACTGGATCGCCTGGCACCGGCGCGGCTACGCCGCCGACGGCTTCGGCCTGTGGCTGCTGCACGCCGACGGCGTCTTCGTCGGCGAGTGCGGCCTGACCTGGCAGTCGCCTGACGGCCGGCGCGACCTCGAGCTCGGCTACCACCTGCTCCCCGAGGCGCAGGGCCGCGGCCTCGCCACCGAGGCGGCGCTCGCCTGCCGCGCCCACGCCGAGGCGCACGGCGTACGTCGTCTGATCGCCGTGGTCGCGCCCGGCAACGACCCGTCGCGGCGGGTGGCGGAGCGCGCCGGCCTCGCCTTGGAGCGGCGTACGACGATGCACGCACGGCCGGTCGACGTGCTCGCCGCCGACCTCGGCTGAGGCGTCCGCGCATCTGCCGCGGTGCTGTGCACACGATCAGGCCGGACGGGCCTTGTTCACATGCAATAACCCCGCGTTACATGGGGCCACGCCGCCCTCACGCTCAGTCGTCGTGCCAGAAGCCGCGGCCGCCGTACCAGTCGCTGAGGTGGCCGTACGGCGAGCGGGCGTGGCGGTCGCCGAGGTAGCTGCCGACGACGGCGGCGCCGAGGTCGTCGAGCTCGGGGCTGACGACCCGGCCGTCGACGCGGGCGGCGAGGCCGTCGAGGAAGCGGGCGAGGCCGGGGTCGTCGCCGAGCCGGAAGAAGGTCGTCTGCGCGCCCAGGCGGTGGGCGTTGTCGAGCTCGCGGACCGACCACGCCAGGGTGCGCGGGTGCGGCGGGTAGGAGAACCAGACCTCGCCGTCGGCCTCGAGGTGGCTGGTCGGCTCGCCGTCGGTGACCACGAGCAGCACCGGCTGGGCCGAGGGGTGCTTGCGGAAGAAGCGGTTGGCGAGCAGCAGCGCGTGGTGCAGGTTGGTGCCCTTCTCCCACTGGGCGTCGAGCGCGGTGAGGTGCTCGATGTCCATCACCTGCGCGGAGCGACCGAAGCCGACCAGCTGGAGCGCGTCGCCACGGAAGCGTGAGGAGACCAGCTGGTGCAGCGCCAGGGCGGTGCGCTTCATCGGGACCCAGCGGTCGGCCATCGCCATCGAGAAGGAGGTGTCGACGAGCAGCGCCACCGCGGCCCGGGTGCGCGCCTCGGTCTCCTGCACCTCGACGTCGCCGATCTGCAGGCGGACGCCGTGGGAGGTCGACCCGCCCTCGCCGGCCGTGCGGACGACGGCGTTGGCGACGGTGCGGGGCACGTCCCACGGCTCGGTGTCGCCGAAGGCCCACTCGCGGGTGGCGCCCGACGGCTCGCCGTTGGCGCCCGCGCGGCGTACGTCTCGCTGGCCGCTGCGGGCCGAGAGCCGCTCCGCGGCGTCCTTGAGCAGCGTCTTGCCGAGCTGTCGCATCGCCTGCGGGGAGAGCCGCAGCTGCCCGTCGGAGGCCCGGGTCAGCATGCCGGTCTCCGAGAGCGCCCGCTCCAGCTCCGCCAGGGTGCGGGCGTCGACCCCGGCCTCCTCGCCCAGCTGCCGCCGGAGCGCCTCGAGGTCGACGTCGTCGAGCCGGGCGCCGTCGTAGGACTGCGAGAGCTGCTCGGCGAGGTCGTCGAGCTCGGCGAGGTCCTGCAGCACGCCGGTGCCGTCGCCGAGCCCGAGCCCGTCGTCGCCGTCGAACTGCTCGCCACCCGCCCAGTCCTCGCCCGGCCGCAGCGCCTGGAGGTGGTCGTCGAGCTGCGAGAGCTGGCCGAGCAGGTCCGGGGAGCCGAAGGCCTGGGCCGCGAGCGCGTCGAGCTCGGCGCGCTGCTCGGCGGTCATGCTGTTGCGCAGCCGCTGGGCCGCGGCGGCACGCTGCGCGAGGGCGTCCATCAGCTCGTCGAGGTCCTGTGGCTGCTCGGGGAAGAACTGGCCGTGCCGCGCCATGAACTCCTCGAAGTCGGCCGCGGTGTCCTCCCCCAGCCGGCGCTTCTCCAGCAGCCGGTTGAGGTCGGCGAGCATCTCCTGCACGGCCTGCCGGTCCTCGTCGGTCGCGCTCTCCAGCGCCTGCTTCATGCCGGCGAAGCGCTGGTCGAGCAGCTCGCGGCCGAGCAGGTCCTTGATCTCCTCGTACGCCGCCCGCCCCTCGGCGCTGCTCCAGTCGTAGTCGGCGAGCTCGCTCACCGCGGCCGCCGTGCTGGGCGGCAGCCCGTCGAGCCGCAGCTCGCGGAAGGCCCGGTCGGTGTCGTCCATGTCGACGTCGCGGGCGAGCTGGCCGCGCTCGGCGAGCACGGCCCGGTCGAGCAGCTCCCTGACCTGCTGCATGGTGCCGTCGAGGGAGTGCCGCTCGAGCAGCTCGCGGCGCCGCTCGGCGACCCGGCGCGCGAGGTCGTCGAGCCCGCGCTGGTCACGACCGCCGCGACGCAGGAACTCGCGCATCGCCCGCTCGGGCGACCGCCCGGCCATGACGTCCTCGCCGATCGACTCCAGCGCCTCCGCGAGGTCGACGGGCGGCGCCAGCGGGTCGCCGCCGGCGTAGCGGCCGTAGCGCGAGCGACCCGGACGCCGCGGCGCCACCCCACCCGCGGGGCGGGGGCGCCGGCCCGGGGTGGGCTCCTCAGACATGACCGACCCGGCGGACGCCGACGCCCTGCCGCAGCGCCCGGGGCACCGCGGCGACACGCTCGACCGCCCCGACGAGCCGGTCGACGGCCTCGGGCAGCAGCGCGGAGTCGATGGCGACGGCGTACTCCACGCCGGTCGAGAGCCAGGTGTCGGCGTCGAAGCCGCCCTCGGCCGTCACGTGCACGCCGTTGACCTGCACGCCGCGCCGGTCGGCCTCGCGGTAGACGTCGTCGAGCACCGAGCACGCGACGGCGAGGTGCATCACGTGGACGCCGGTGAAGTCACCGCGCACGCTCATGCCCGTGCTGGTCCAGCGGTGGGGCACGACGAAGCAGTCGGCGCCGTCGTCGAGGAGCGTGCCTGCGCCGACACTGGCGGTGAAGCGCTCACCCATACACCGTCCCCTCCGCATCGCTGTCCTTGCCGATGCGCTGGGCCAGGAAGAGCCCCTCGAGCGCGAGCTCGACGGCACCCGCCATCTGGCCGTCGTCGCGGGCCTCGAGGCGCTCGAAGAGCCGGTCGTAGAGGGCGGACTCGCCGAGCACGGGCAGGCCCGCCAGCACGTCGCGGGCAGGGACCTGCGGACCCGTCACCACCATGGCGCCGTCCTCGACCGCCTGCACCAGCAGGCCCAGGTCTAGGCCGCCGAGCCGCGCCCGCACGGTCTCGGCGGTGGCGCGCCGGAGCAGGTGCTCGAGCACCTGCTGCTCGCGGCCCTCCTCGCCGGACTCGAACTCGACCTTGCCGCCGAGCACGTCGACGGCGGTCTCGAGGTCGACCACCCGGGCGACGGCCCGCTCCTCACC